>CAZFXX010000003.1:32596-36274 GCA_964522985.1 uncultured Desulfobacteraceae bacterium | reverse complement strand
GCGACGTAGTCGGCACCGCGATTCCTGGCGGCGAAGCCGCCAGGAACAAGTGATTGTGCAGATCTGGATAACATCACCCTTGTAATGTTATCCAACCAAATATGCGCCTTCATGTCTTGTACATATACGTTGAGAGTATCACACGAAAAACAGTTTGTTAAAATCGTGTGATACCTTTCCTTATGTTGTTAGTTTTACAATAAATCCAAGACAGCTAATAATTGCACAGATCACACAAGTTTACCCGCCCTTGTCGTTCATTGCCTAAATGAGGAATGCTGAGATTATCTTCTAATCTTTATTTTAAATATACTTAACACGTATTTGGTTGTTAGTATTTTTTTACTCCCAAATATGTACAGCCCGCTCCCAACAATCAATACCATACCTATAACTGAATGAGATTCAAGAATATCATTCCAAAAAACATAACCCCATACGACACTCAAAGGAACGGCAATATACTCAAAAGGGGCAATGGTTGATGGCTGCCCCAATCGATAGGCCTGCGAAAGGAAATAAAATCCCGCTGCGGCGATTAGACCGATTATAATGAATAGAAATAGGTCACCTTGCGAAGGGAGTTGCCATTCTCGAAAAAGAAATGCCCAACGGGGATGATATTTCGGGGTAATGGAAATGTTGTTCAATGATATACTAAGAATCGTAGAGAATATAATATACATGACTGTAGGGTAAAAAGCCAACGATACGCCATTTTCAGTTTTCCCCAATTTTCTTGTAATGATTGAAACTATAGCGTATAAAAATGCAGCTAATAACGCTAAAAAGGCTGCCGGCTCTACCATTTTAGAACTGGGCCTCAACATTATAATAACACCGAAGAACCCAATCAAAACCGCTATCCAGTTTCTAAACTCAACTTTTTCACCCAATAATATAACAGATAAAATCGTTATAAAAATCGGAGCTGAAAAAAATATGCTAACTGTTTCAGCCAGCG
Organism: uncultured Desulfobacteraceae bacterium; assembly: GCA_964522985.1. Classification (GTDB taxonomy): domain Bacteria; phylum Desulfobacterota; class Desulfobacteria; order Desulfobacterales; family 4572-123; genus 4572-123. Next base: position 35,310 of record CAZFXX010000003.1, on the reverse strand, counting down.
GAAGCACTGCCAGAGATAAATAAAAACCTATATAGGCGCCAAACAATAAAAAGGAACGGATGATATGTTCCACATAATGCTTAGTTCGCAATAAATACAGTCCGCCCTCTAACTTGGCAATAAATAGCAGCGGAATAATGGCGAAAAAGCTTCTTACCAATACGATTTCATGTACTGGATATTTGCCACTTATCCATTTGATGATGACGTCTTGAAGTGAGAAAACGAATACACTACCAATCAGGTAACATATACTTTTAAGAGGGCTATCATAGCTTTCAGCAGCAGTAACCATAGTCGATTTTTATCCGATACTGTTAATATTAACTTGACAATCCCAGTGTGAGTTCAGGTTGTGATACAATTGAGAGTAAACACGAAAAACACGCCTTGAAAAACGCCATATATCTTACCACAATTGCAACTATCCAAAAGGACATCTTAATTGCAAATATTATCCAGTTATCGATGTTTTACTGAATCTGTGATTAACTGGAACCATCGCAGGTACGGCTTTTCGGGTCACGGTGCCTGCACAAAGATCGCCCTGTCCTCCTCAAGCCCATAGAGTTTTCCAACCATAAACTCCACGTATTTTTCACATTTATCTTTCCAGATGCCCGAGTCCAAAAACTTCCGGTATTCCCCGGGTTTGGAAAAGTCCATGCCAATAAGCCCCTGGCAGGTAATATCCCCGAATTGCGCATTGAATTCCGTGACAATTTTCGCGGAAAAGGCGCGTACGGCATGACGGGCCTGGTTCGCCCGCTCTTTATCGTCCAGCGGACAGCGATGCCGCAACCCGAGGCATACGGCCGCTGCCGACAAACTCAGTGTGGCGGAGGAGTGCACAATTTTAACTTCGTTTTAACGAGACAAAAATTAATACGCTAATCGAGACGCGGCCCCGAGTCTCTTCCATCTGTAATTTTAAGCCTCAAAATTGCAAAAGTTGACAGCAGCAATCCTCCGCCCGCGATGATGAAAGCCCATCCATAAGACCCTGTGTAATCGAACACGCAGCCGGCCAAGTAGGGTCCGGCGGCAGAGCCCAATCCCCAACTGATCATAAGAATACCCATCATCGTGCCTATTTTGGCAGTTCCGAAAACATCAGTCACCAAAGCAATCAACGACGAATCCGCACCACCGAAAACCATGCCGAAAAGAATGGCGAATAGATAAATTTTCCAAGATTGGTCGGTTAATGTCAGCCAGACCATACTCAATGCCATTGCTGTGATTAATACTGCCAGCAGTTTGCGTTTGTCCACTAGGTCAGCCGCCATTCCCCCAGCCACACGTGATACAGCGCTAACCGCCGTCAGGATACTCATCACGCCAGCAGCCCGCATCGGATCAAGACCAATATCCTGAGCACGTGGGACGATATGAGTGATAACCATATACAGGCAAAAAGAAAACCAAAACCAAACAAAAGCTAGATATGAGAAACTGGGGCTTTTTATTGCCCCAATGATAGAAAAGGCTGTTATTTTTTTTGCCTCGTCACTGGATCCGGTCGGTAAGTAGAGGTCGCCATCAAGTCCGGCACCAATTTCAGCCGGGTCTTTTTTAAGAACCAGGGCTCCTGGAATTATCAAAATCCAGGCCAGAATTCCGGTCACCATATAGGCAACACGCCACTGATAAGTCTCTATCAGCCATGCGCTGACGGGTGCCATCACCACCGCACCCAAAGACGCACCGGTTCCCAAAGTACCCATGGCTGTGGCTCTTTTTTTATGGAACCAGCGCGAGGCAGTGGACATGACGATTATGTACATCCCACCAGTACCGGCAGCCAACAAAACGCTGTATGATAAATAGAACTGCCACAGAGCATGAACCTGGGCTGTTAAAATAAGACCAATGCCGGTAACCACGCCCATGATTAAAACAACAGGTTTAGGCCCATAGCGATCAACTGCCCGCCCGCAAAGAATGGAAAAAAAGCCCACCAACAGCAGATAAAGCGAAAAGACTCCGGATGTATCAGCCCTATTCCATGAAAAATCGGACTGTAAAGCGGGAAAGTAAACACTGAAAGTGTAACTGATGCCGAAACAGGTGGCCAGCAGTAACGTACCGGCGGCAACTATATACCAACCGTAGAAAATGTTGAACCACCTTTTATAGTTCATATATGCCATTTTTATTAAATAAATTCCCCGCTGTTACATTATAAGTGTTTTATCCATCGTCCCGCGGCGGTATATGACAAAGATTATTTTTATTTCCGGATAGTTGCAAGTAAAAATGAAAGGGATAATGTCGATAGCCTTCAGAGTAATTTTACCAAAAATTACAAATTTTTTAAAAAATTATCATAAACCGCAAATCTGTTAAAGAGACTGGGCTAAAACTACCGCAAAGCGGTTTCGTACACAGTAATCACCGGTCTTGAAAATCTTGTGGTATGATTTGGCTGTTTGTAACGCTAAATTAAGCTGCGCCGGGTAACTACCATAAACGGACAATATCTAAAGATATGAGTTGAAAGCAATCACTTCAAAAACCGCAAGATATTAGGCGTCAGGCTCAAATGATTTGTTCGGCCTTGGTTTTTCTATAAGATAGCCGGAAACATATCGGTGCAGAACACTAGACATAAGTGTTTGATATGGAATTCCATTTTCGACGGCAAGGGACTGGATTTCCTCCAGAACTTTAGAAGATATTCTGATATTAACCCTTTTATCCTTTTTTAAGGT
>CAZFXX010000003.1:0-32586 GCA_964522985.1 uncultured Desulfobacteraceae bacterium | reverse complement strand
GTTTTGCGTGCATACTGCTGATGTTTTGTTGTTTCTGCTTTAACATTTTGCACTGATTTCCACTCACCTCGTTCAAAGGATTCAAGAATTTCTTGTTCGTCTTTATCAAGGTTAATTTTACCCATTCTTACCTCCTAAATAATCGCGAGTGGCTTTACGACTTGGAATTATTGTTTTTAAAAACTTGCCATTTTCATTTTCCACAAATGGAACAAGATAGGCATAATCATAAACCTCAACCACGAGTAATTGCTGGTTAGGATATTTTTCTTGGTTGGGATGAGCTACAATATCAAGCACATCACCTCGCTCAAGATGCATGGTTACTTGCTCAAAACTGATGCCACGTTCTATTTTAAGCTTTTCATTTTTCTCTTTATCCCATTTATAATGGTCCATAAATTAAACCTAATACAATGTGTGCCTAATGTCAACATAATTTGTGTATTGAGAATCGAACGATTGATCTGTGCGGCGCTATTTTTTGCGTCCGCACCAGTTGATTGGTTCGGCGATTATGGCCAGTAATAATGCGATGGCCCTCTTATCTGTAAAAAAACGAGGCCGGGTCCACTATTGGCCCATAAAGCTGAGGATCAGGACATATGTAAATCAGAAAACAACTATCATCAACATAAGACAGCAGCGGGGATACGCCGCACGATGTCCCCCTATTAGCCTATTGTAGATGCCTGTTAAAAAAAATTCCCGGCCCCAACCGCGCCCTCCCGCAGCATCACCGACGATTTTCCGGTGACATCGACAACACTTGAGCCGATGCCGCCTTTAAGGGGCCCGGCATCCAGGACAAGATCCGCCGCCCGGATAATGGCCGGGTTTATATCCGGGATACGCATGCATCCAGCCTCTCCGGCCAGGTTAGCGCTGGTGCCGGTAATCGGGCCGGAAACCGCGCGGGACAAGGCTGCGGCAACCGGGTGTCCGGCCATACGGACGCCTATTTTCCCGGTTCCCGCGGTAAGCAGGGCTGGCACTGTATCCAGCGCATCAAAAACCAGGGTGACCTGTCCGGGCCAGAACTGTGACATGATCCGCCGGGCAAGCGGTGTAATTTTTTTGACCAGCCGCTCCAAATGGCCGACATCATCAATCAGCACCAGTACCGGCTTTTGTATCGATCTCTGCTTGATTCTAAAAATGCGGTCAACGGCCTTTTCATTAAACGCATCCGCCCCGAGTCCGTACAGCCCGCGGGTGGGAAACACAACGACGCCGCCGTCTATAATGATCCGGGCTGCAGAATCCACTGCATCGATAGGCGGTGTGTCCGGTGCTATTTTTAATATCTGGGCAGCCATCTGTTACCTGGTGAACATTGACTATTAAAAACGTGTAGTATCGCTCCGATCCGTCTTTTTATAAATAAAATCGACAGAATACCTTCAATTTTCACTAGTCAATTATATATCTTATCGATAATCCTTCAGCTTTTCCGCCTTTTTTACCACCTGCCGGGCCATACCGGCTTTGAAGTCATCCAGACGCTGCTGTATTTTTGCATCATCCACCCCGAGAATCTGTGCCGCCAGGATGCCGGCATTTTTAGCCCCCGGTTTACCTAAAGAGACGGTTGCCACTGGAATACCCGACGGCATCTGCACGGTGGAAAGAAGCGAATCGAAGCCCTGAAGGCAGGATGAATCAATGGGAACACCGATGACCGGCAAAGATGTATGGGCCGCCAGAACACCGGCCAGATGAGCCGCATGCCCCGCCCCGGCAATGATTACCTTTATGCCCCGGTCCCTGGCGGTGGCGGCAAAGGAAACCGCCAGTTCAGGGCTGCGGTGGGCCGAGGCCACCGTCATTTCAAAGGGAATCTTGAATTTTTTTAACATGGCCACGGTGCCCTCCATCACCGGCAGGTCAGAATCACTGCCCATCACAATGCCCACCCTGGCCGGGGTATCGAGTCTGACCAAAGCTTTTTTGCCGATATCCTTTCGGAACTGCACACCCGTCCATTTAATTTTGGATACGGCCTGATATGCCTTTTTAATGGCCTTTTCAACGGTATCTCCCAGGGCCGTCACGCCCAGAACCCGCCCGCCATTGGCGACGATTTTGTCTTTTACAATGCCGGTTCCGGCATGAAAGACCACCACATCCCGCATTCGGCCAACTTTATCAAGACCTGAAATCGGCAGATTTTTCCTGTATTTGTCGGGATATCCCCCGGATGCCATCACCACGCAAATCGATGCCCGATCGTCAATATCCAGTGTACATTCGTCCAACCGGCCATCAATCACGGCTTCCATGATGGGGATAATATCATTTTTCATGCGTATCAAAAGCGGTTGGGCTTCCGGATCTCCAAAACGGCCGTTAAATTCCAGTACATTTATCTTGTCGCCGTCGATCATGAGCCCGGCATATAAGACCCCCTTGTAGGGCCGGCCTTCCGCCTGCATGGCCTTGACCGTAGGGATCATGACCTCCTTCATGATTCGATCATGCATGAACCGATCGACAACCGGTGCCGGAGAGTATGCGCCCATTCCCCCGGTATTGGGCCCCTTGTCATCATCAAATATCGGTTTATGGTCCTGGGACGACGGCAGGGGCAGCACGGCGTCACCATCTGTAAACGCCAGAAAGGATGCTTCTTCACCAAACAGGCACTCTTCTACGACAACCTTATTACCGGCCGGACCGAACGCTTTCTCCACCATGATCAAATCAAGGGCGGCAAGGGCTTTTTTAACGGTATCGCAGACAATAACACCCTTGCCTGCCGCCAGGCCATCCGCCTTTACCACCAAGGGGGCGCCCATGCTATGAATGCATGCCTGGGCTTTTTTATAGCTGGTAAATTCCCCGCCCAGGGCAGTGGGAATATTGTACTTAATCATCAGATTTTTGGCAAAAGACTTACTGAATTCTATTTCGGCGGCTCTCCTGGAAGCGCCGAATATCCGTAGGCCTTTTGCTTCAAACAGGTCCACGATTCCCATGGACAACGGTACCTCGGGTCCTACGACTGTAAGATCGATCTTTTCTCTCACGACAAACTCCAGCAGCCCCGTAACATCTTCGGCGCTGATCGAGACACAGGTTGCCATGCCAGCGATTCCCGCATTGCCCGGCGCGCAATAAATTTTCTTGACCCTTGGGCTCCTGGCAATTTTCCATACAAACGAATGTTCTCTGCCACCGCCGCCCACCACTAATACTTTCATATCCCCTCCTGTGTTATCTGTTGCGTTTAGCCGGTATTCAAGCTGCAATATCCAACTTTCAAATAAAATCAAACACCAACTTCGGTCAAACCGAAAACGATAAATTGCAGACACCATTTCAGCATTCCGAAATTTTGATTTTTAGTCATTGTGATTTGTCTGGAATTGGTATTTTGATGATTATAATTTGCCTATCATTTCTGCCGACCGCCCCTGCGCTCTTCCAGACTCAGTTCAATCAATTGATCCATAAGCCGGGTGAAATTGATGCCACCGACTGCCGCGGCCTGGGGCAGCAGACTCGTGGCCGTCATACCCGGTATGGTATTAGTTTCAAGCACATAGATGTCATCACCGTTAAGAATCATATCGGTTCGACTGTACCCTCTGCAGAAAAGGGCCTTGTGGGCCATTTTGGCATAGTGCTGGGCTTTACGGGTCAACAACTCATCAATGCGGGCCGGACATATTTCTTGGCTTACCCCGGCAGTGTATTTGGCGGCATAGTCAAAATATTCATGTTTTTCATCCGGAATTATCTCTATAATCGGGAAAGCTTCAAGGGTCTGATTGCCGATAACGCCTCCGGTGAGCTCAATTCCGTCGATATATTGTTCAATCAGAATTGTAGAATCGTGCTCAAACGCCGCCTGCGTGGCTTCGGCCAGTTCCTCTCTGGTCTTTACAATTGATATTCCAATGCTTGATCCGCCTTCCACCGGCTTGATCACCAAGGGCAACCCCAGTTGTTCTATCCACAAATCGCCATCTCCCCTGTCATCGGGTCCGGAAACCAGATACGACGGGCTTGGAATGCCGGCCTGCTCATACATCTGCTTGGAAGCCAGCTTGTTCATGGCCAGTGAGCTGCCCAGCACCCCGGAACCCTGATAGGGAATATCCAGAAGGTCAAGCAGGCCCTGAATCGTGCCGTCTTCACCATACGGCCCGTGAAGTATGATAACGGCCGCGTCTATGCCGGCGGCATCTGTCACCAGACGCTGAAGATCGGTCCTGGGGTCATAGCGGGTCACATTATATTTTCCCTTATCAAGGGCTTCGAACACTTTATTGCCGCTGTTGAGTGAAACTTCCCGTTCGGGAGATACCCCTCCGGAAAGAAGCGCAATGTTGAGTTTTTTCATTAACATTCCTCCCGCGACCTCACCCTGCAAGAGATAAAACCGCATTTTTTTTAAAACGAACCAACGTAAAACCCGTTATTTTTCGATTTCTGTCGAATTTGCCCAGGATTGTTCAAGGTTTAAAAAGCTGCTGTTCACATAATGTCCTGCCCTGGGCCTTCATTTTTCAATAAAAATAGTAACCCGACCCCAGTAATAATATGCTACCATCAAGAAATATCCATAGCATATATTGAATAATGCCCCGGGGAAAAATGACTATCAGGCCCATTCCGACAATCAAAACTAGGTGCAGAGTCAAAATGGCATAAGCGGCCAGAATACTTAAAAAAAATACCATCTGCCGCTTTTTTTATTGGACATGATCGATGAACTTGCAAAAAATCCGATTTAGACGATTTCTTAAAAAAATTCAAGGCGTGCAAATTTTGTAATCATGAGGCGTCGTTATCGTACATTGAATGATTGCGGAATGCAGCACAACGCAGACACGTAGTGAAGCGTAGCGCTAACCTGGGCTTCTTACGAGACCGTCATGATTGAATATCTTTAAATACTTACGGTTCGTGTAATGTGAAATTTGATCGAATCCCTGCCTGCCGTATACCGGGTATCTACCGATTACTACCCACCCAAGACGCCGTATCAAATCGTTCCGCCAGGCGCTCCTCATACTGTTGCGGAATCTCGAACATCATATTGGATAGACGTTGAGCGTTTATTTTCATAATCAAAAAATTCAGTTTTTTCAACACACGATACTTTTCCGCCGTATCCGCCATTGTGCTTAAAATGTCTTCGGTCTGCCGGATCTGCTTTTTCAGTTCAATTTCAGGCGGAAGGCAATCCGCATTTTTCAAAATCTTATAGGCCAGCCGCAGTTCTTCGGGGACATGGCTGTCTTCTTCCAGCGCAAGGGGCCGGCCGGCCCCGCTCAAATTATCAAACACACCCATTTGCTGAGCATGGCGGATCCGTTCCTCGACAATTTTTTCAAATCCTGAAATCATGGCTTATGCTTCAAGGGTCGCGGAAAATAATAAGTGCCCCCTCAAACTGGGATAGAATTATGTTTCCCACGGTCCCATGCCCACTTTTAAAATACCGGTTTATCCATATAGACCTGCAAAGCAGATAATCTAATTTATATAATACAGCCGGTGCCCTTTTTTCAAGTTAATATTTTCCCATTCACCGCGACCCTTCTGGAAACGCCTTGACGCATTCTCCAACTGCTTCCTTTATTTTCCCTTCCAGACCCTGAACCTATATTTCGGACACCGGGCAATATGATACTGGCAATGCGCTAAAATTTGTGATAGTTTACTGAATCTGCTCATTTTTTTTACTCCTTGGCTGTAGTTGCTGTGGAGGCAATAATGTCTGCAAATTTTCAACATCTATCAACCCAGTTATAAACAAGATTTGGCCAAGCTGCTCATCCGGCCTAGCCCCAAAAGATATATATGCAACCAGTTGCACCTGACCTGGGATATAGCACAGGCACATTATCAATTTTAGAAATCAAATGAAAAGGGGGAAAATAAATGGCAAAATATTTGGTAATTCATAACGTGGGCAAAGATTTTACGCTGGAACTTGGAGAACCTTTTGCTCAGGCTGTGAAAGCTAATCATACAGTTGATGCCTATTGGGAATGACCGAACACTTCATCATTGCCACCGTTGATGTGGCCCTGTTTGCTCAGAACTGTGCTGTTGCCGCGGAATCATCGGAGTTGGGCATCTGCTACATCGGCGGTATCCGCAATGATCCGGAGAGGGTGAGTGCGCTTCTGGACCTGCCGGATCAGGTCTATCCTGTCTTCGGATTCTGTATCGGATACCCGGCCCAGGGCCCTGAAGTCAAACCCCGCTTGCCCCTTACCGTGGTACTGAAGGAAGAGCGGTATCAAGATTCAGATAACACGGAGGGTATCCTGGTGTATGATAAACAACTACAAAATTATTACCGAATCCGCACGGCCGGCACCAAAGATAGCTGCTGGACCCGGGAGGTAAAGGCCCTGGTGGGTAAAGAATCCCGCCCCCACATGCAAGGATTTCTGAAATCCCGTGGTTTTACCATGAAATGATAATACCCCGAGGCAACGGACTTTAATTGTATTATCATCTGTGCTGAATTGATCTGTTGCAGGTTGAGCATTTGCCCGAAAAAGCGCGGGCAGTGATGGAAAATCACAAGTTTGAGGTAAGTGAATTGAGGAAATTTCCAAATAATCCAAAAGCCAACATATAAAGAATTGAAACAAAGGGTTAAGCAATTAGAGCAGGAATCGGTTAAGCGCAAGCTGGCAAAGACCGCTGTAGCGGTATCGCGGGAAAATGAAGAACGCTATCACAAACTTATTGTTGAAATGTTTAATGGTTTTGCCCTTCACGAAATTATCTGTAATGAAGCCGGAACCCCCTTCGATTATCGATTTTTAAAGGTTAATAAGGCATTTGAGGATATGACCGGTCTTAAAGTGAAGGATATTATAGGAAAAACAGTGCTCGAAATCCAACCGGAAATAGAGCAACACTGGATTGATACTTATGGAAAAACCGCATTGTCTGGAAAACCCATGGCTTTCGATGCGCACAGCGCAGCGACGGATAAATATTTTGATGTACTTGCATACAGCCCGAAAATTGATCAGTTCGCCACCATCTTCACCGATATTACAAAACGTAAAGATGCCGAAGAAAAACTGAGAAAGAGCAAAAGGCGATATCGTTCCATAATGATATCCATGAATGACGAGGCATTTATTTACTCATCTGACTTTCGCATACAATATATAAACCCGGCGGCAGTCAGGAGAATCGGTCGGCTACCCAAGAGCGCTGCTACAACGCCGTATTCGGTCTCGATGAACCGTGCTCATGGTGTATATTTGACGAAGTCCTGAAAGGTAAAAAGGGTAGTTACGAACTGTTAAACCCGACCAATAATCGATATTACAGCATTTCCAGCTCGCCCATATCCTACACAGATGGTGCCATATCAACATTATCTGTCTGCCGCGATATTACCGATGTTAAAAAAATGGAACGGCGACTCCGGCAAGCCCACAAAATGGAAGCCATCGGCACACTTGCCGGTGGTATCGCCCACCAGTTCAACAATGCCTTATACGGAATTACAGGCACTATTGATCTGCTGGAAATGGATTTTCCAAACGACAAAAAGGTAGCGGATTATATCGGAAAAATGAGAATCTCCGCTCGTCGGATGACGCACCTGGCCGCTCAACTGCTGGCCTATGCCAGGGGCGGCAAATATCAGGCTGAAACAATATCATTGCGTGATTTCCTAAAGGAAACACTGCCCTTGATCCAACATGCCGCTGGCTCCGATATCCGGGTAAATACAGATCTGCCTCGTGATCTTTTCAAAGTAAAGACCGACCTGTCGCAGATGCAGATGGTGCTGTCGGCTGTGCTGACCAATGCGTCTGAATCCATGGAGGGTAAAGGATCAATCCGTGTAGCCTGTAAAAATACGATGATAACGAATAAGACCATGGGAGATTTCCCCAGATTAAAGACGGGGCGCTATGTCTGCCTGGCAGTATCCGATAACGGAAAGGGTATGGATGAAGAAACCCGAAAGCGGATATTTGAACCATTTTTTACCACCGGGTTTGAGGGCCGTGGCCTTGGAATGGCAGCGGCCTATGGTATTGTTAAAAATCATGCCGGCTGGATATCGGTTGATTCCGAGTTGGGTCATGGGACTACAGTTAAAATCTACCTGCCCGCCATTGAGCGTGTTCAGGCCCGTCTGACCGATGCCAAAACGCCTATCAAAAAAAATGACCAGCCAAAGCCCGAATGGATTAAAGGCACCGGCACCATACTGGTGATAGAAGATGAAAAGCAGGTGATGGAAGTGAGCCACCTGATACTGGAAAGACTGGTCTACCATGTTCTGGAGACCCGATCCGGACAAGAGGCTGTTGAAGTCGTGAACACCTTTGAGGGCCGTATCGATCTTGCCATGCTCGATATTCTGATGCCCGATATGAGCGGCAATGCGGTCTACCCGCTGCTCAAAAAAGCCCGCCCGGATCTTAAAGTACTGGTTTTCAGCGGTTATTCCATCGACGGCCCGGCCCGGGACCTGCTCGATGCCGGCGCGGAAGATTTTATCCAAAAACCGTTTATGATTGCAGAGTTGTCAGAGAAACTGAAAAAAATGATAGGGAGTTAGGCATGCCCTGTCCGGTTGCACGTTCCAGATTGTAGATTACAGGCGATTGACTTTTCAACGTACAATCCAAAAATCGAAAACACAAAGGTGATGATGATGGCTAAAAAACCGACCTATCAGGAACTGAAGAAACGAATTCAGGAATTAGAACGGAAAGAGGAAACGCTGAGGGAAAGTGAAAAGCGGTATCGACAGACATTCCATACCAGCCCAGACGCGATTAATCTCAACAGGCTTGATGATGGTTTATATATTGATAGTAACGCTGGATTTACCCGAATTATGGGCTACACGCCTGAAGAAGTTATTGGAAAAACCTCTCTTTCTTTGAATATCTGGGACAATCCTGAAGACAGGGCGCGGTTGGTCGATGGTTTGATGAAAAAGGGATACGTAGACGGTATGGAGGCCCGGTTTGTTGGGAAAGACGGAAAAATTAGAGATGGCCTGATGTCTGCCCGGATTACAAACATCAGCGGTGAAAAGGTTATCGTTTCAATAACCAGAGATATCACCCAGCGCAAACAAAGAGAAAATGCGCTTCGAGTGAGCGAAGAAAAGTATCGCAAATTGGTTGAAACGGCACAGGACATCGTCTTTACTTTAAATAAAAATGGCAACTTTACCTACCTCAACCCTGAATTTACAAATATCACCGGGTTTCCCGCTCAGGATTTTATGGGGTGCCATTTTACTGAAATTCTTGCCCCTGAATACATAGAATCAACAATTGATCGTTTCAAAAGAGGTCTTTCAGGTGAAACAATTCCCATTTATGAAGTTGAACTTCAACATAAGGATGGGAAAACAATCCCTGTAGAATTAAAAGTGACGTCGTTTCTGGATCCCGAGGGGAAGACTATAGGCAGAATCGGCTTGGCCCGCGACATCTCTGAACGTAAAAAAGTAGTGGAATCGCTGCGGGAAAGCGAGGAAAAATTTCGATCCTTATTTAATTTTTCGCCCCAGGCTATTGCCCTCACCGAGGTAACAACTGGACGGCTACTCGATGTCAACAATATGTTTTGTGAACTGACAAAATATAATGGGAAGGATATTGTTGGTCGTAATACAACGGAATTAGGATTTTACTCTGACCGGGACAGAAAAAGGTTCACAACAGCATTGGAGACTTCGGGGGAAGTCAATGGATTAGAGATGAATTTTAAAACAAAAGATGGCTCAATTACTGCGCTTATGTTTGCCAGGGGCATGCAGCTTGCCGGCAAACCTTCTATTGTAACCCTATTTATGGACATAACCGAACGAAAACACCTCGAAACCCAGCTCCAACAGGCCCAGAAAATAGAAGCCATCGGCACCCTGGCCGGCGGCATTGCCCATGATTTCAATAATATTCTTTTCGGCATATTCGGTTATCTGGAAATGGCGATGGATGATATCCCTGAAAACGATCCCTTGCGCCGTTATCTTAACGCAGTTTTAAAAGGAGCTGGCCGGGCAAAGGACCTGGTCAGACAGATACTCACCTTTAGCCGTCAGTCAGACCAGGAACTGAAACCGTTAAAGGCCCAACTGGTAATCAAAGAAGCCCTGAAACTGCTCCGAGCTTCCCTGCCGAGCACCATTGAGATCAACCGGGATATCGACAAAGACTGCGGATTGGTGCTTGCAGATCCCACCCAGATTCATCAACTCGTCATGAACCTGTGCACCAATGCCTATCATGCCATGGAACAAACCGGCGGGAAACTGAAGGTGACCTTAAAAGAAGTCGAATGGGCGATCGAAGACGTAAAAGACCCGTCCATGGCACCCGGGCCGCATGCCTGCCTGACAGTGACCGATACAGGCCTGGGCATGGAGGAAGGGGTCATGGCCAAGATATTTGATCCCTATTTTACCACCAAGGAAAAAGGTAAAGGTACCGGACTGGGTCTGGCCGTAATCCATGGGATCGTCAAAAGTCATGGCGGGCATATCAACGTTTACAGTGAATCGGGCAAAGGGGCCGAGTTTCGGGTCTATCTGCCGGTGATAAGAGAGAAACCGGGGCCGGATCAGGTTGCAACCGGTTCGCCCATTCAAAAAGGCACCGAACGGATTTTACTGGTGGATGACGAGGCATTTATAGCGGACATGGAAAAACAGATGCTTGAACGACTTGGATATCAGATAACATCGCGAACCAGCAGTCCAGATGCTTTAGAGGCGTTTCAAACGCAGCCGGATAAATTCGACCTGGTGATCACCGATCTGACCATGCCCAACATGACCGGAGACAAACTGGCCGGGGAACTGCGTAAAATCAGGCCCGATATTCCCATCCTTCTTTGCTCCGGATTCAGCGAACAAATGTCAAAGGAAAAAGCGGCATCTCTGGGGATCAAAGGATTTTTGATGAAACCACTGGTGATCAGGGACCTTTCGAAGATGATTCGCAGGGTACTTACGCAAATCCCAGGGAAATCTTAATAAACCAGACCAACAGGGAAATAAACTGAGAGACAGTCCGTTACAGGGTCAGGTGAACCCCTGTGTCAGGATAGTTGACTGATTGGTATTTCGACAAATCATGACATAGAGGGTTTATAAATAAAAATTGGGGAAAAGATCGATCTATGAAAGATATCGTCATCATCAAAACCGGAGACAGCCTTCCCTCCCTGGTGGCAAGGCGTGGTGATTTTGAAGACTGGATTATCGCCGGCATGGGAAACACCCATTTATCCAACAGGGTGGTGTCCGTATATAAGGGGGAAACACCACCGGACTTCGATCTGATTGCCGGTATTGTCATCACCGGTTCCCACGACTCGGTAAACGACCGAGCCGATTGGAGCGAAAGGACGGCAACCTGGCTGCTAAAAACCGTCAAACGTGAAATACCAACGCTCGGGATTTGCTTCGGGCGCCAGCTTTTGGCAGACACCCTGGGAGGGGAAGTAGGCAATATGCCTGGTGGACCTGAATTCGGAACTGTATCGATTTCGTTGACATCCGGTTCTACAGACGATCCCATTTTCGGTACTTTACCCCGAACGGTTGAGGCGCAAGCCTCCCACAGCCAATCGATATGGGCCCTTCCTCCAAAGGCAACGCTTCTGGCCTTCAGTGAAAGAGATCCCCACTCCGCTTTCCGCTACGGGTCATGTACCTGGGGGGTTCAATTTCACCCTGAATTTGATGCCGATATCGCTGCAACGTACATTCATGAATTTTGTGAAAAAAATGGGCAATATAGTGAAGATGTCACCAGGTTGTCGGGCAATTGCAAAGATACCATTACAGGCGGTCTCATCCTCAGGCGATTTGCAGAATTTGTGGCTCCGGGTTGTAAATAAAAAATAATAGAGGGAAAGCAATGGCTTACAGAACAAAATACAATCCGAATTTTGGAGAAATCGGCACCCATGTTTCTCAAAGATGGCCTGAAAAAAAGATTATCAGCCAAAAAGGAAAACAGGCGCACACATTAGGACTGGCATTATCCGGCGGAGGCTACAGATCGGCCATTTATAACTACGGAATTCTCAAAGGACTTTTCGAAATCGGCCTGATCCCTAAAATCGATTACCTTTCTTCAGTGTCCGGGGGTTCCTGGATAGCAACCCCTTTTTCAATGTCCAATGATCTGAAATGGTTTTTCCATGATATTCCCACCCATCCGAATCTGATTGAAGAAGGCTTCGAGTCTTTACTGCCCAACCCGGCAAGAGTCATACAGGAAGCTGCCCTTTCCAGAAAAAATATAAATTATATCAGCAATATTTTCGGCAGGCTCCTTGCGAAAACATTTTTAAGAGAGCACGGTCAAAAATCACGCTATATGCCCATGGCCAACAAAACAATGATCAAGGAGAAAGACCGGCCGTTTCTTATTGCCAACGGTACCGTCAATTATCGCAGCCCTGATCGTTTCAGTGTGACTCAGGAGTGTTTCAGATGACAAAACGCTACTCGGGATCAAGATCGCTGGGCTACGTTCATTCCAAAGATTTGATGGCACGGGAAAAACCCCTGAGAATCCGAGATGCCATTGCCATTTCCGGGGCAACGGTTGCATTTCATCTTCCTGCATTAGGCGGTGAAGTGGCGGGACTGGGCCTTAGCCGGGAAGTGGTAAATTATGCCAAAGCGGTAAAAAGCCGGGCAAATGTATCTGAAACAGATCATCTGGATATCTCGGATGGGGGCCACTATAACAATTTAGGCATAGAATCACTGATCAACAGGGGATGCGGGTATATCATCGTTGTTGATGCGGAACACGACAAGGAAGAAAAAAACGATACTAGTTGCAATCAGGATTATCATGGTCTGAAAACACTGCTTAAAAGGCATCATATTCACACGGCACTGGGCGGGGACATAATCGACCGGCTAAATAAAGTCAACCGGCCGCTGCACATTATTGACGAACCCGATGGCATTCCCGACATCCTCTATATTAAACTAAAATCCTGCGATGCATTCGACGATTATGCACAAAATAAACCTTACAATCAACCGGGTTTTTTGCGCAACCTGTTCGATAGGGGCACCTTCTCGTTTGATCCCCACTTCAGCACGGCGAAACTGGACTATGACTTTGCAAAACACCGTAACCTTTCAGAACTGGGTTGCTTTGTCATTAAAAAATATAAAAATAATATTATAAAATTTGTTGAACGATCCAGATAAGGGGTCGAGAGAAAATCGGCTTTTTTACAATTTCATCAAAACCGGCACTGTAAAAAAATACATACAAAGAACAGGAAGACTGCAAAAACATTTGCAGGCAAAGTGCAGATATTATAAGTTGAACTGTTTCCGGATAGCCATCAGCGTTTGGCTTTACAAACCAGCGCCTTACGTTAATAAAAAATAACACCCGACTGGTGAACGTTTGTAACAGCAAACATCCTGTAATCATTAAACTAATCAATCAATTTAGGCATATTACAGACAAACAAGGAGTATTATGAAAACCATAGGTCTTTTGGGCGGCATGAGCTGGGAAAGCACGGTGGGTTATTATCGTCTGATAAATGAAGGTGTTAAAAAGTCCCTGGGTGGCTTGCACTCGGCAAGGATTATTCTCCACAGTGTAGACTTTGATCCCATCGAAAAACTGCAGCGTAAAGGCGACTGGAAAGGCAGTGCCAAAATTCTGTCAAAGGCCGCTTTCGGCATCCAGGCTGCCGGCGCTGATTTTTTCCTGATCTGCACAAACACAATGCACAAAGTAGCACCTGAGATTGAAAAGGCCGTGAATATTCCGCTGCTGCATATTGCCGATGCAACAGCGGAATATCTCGCCGACAAGGGCATTAAAACCGTGGGCCTTCTGGGTACGGCATTTACCATGGAGGATGATTTTTACAAAGGCAGATTGATTGAAAAATATGGATTAAAGGTTCTTGTGCCTGATCGTACAGACAGGAAAATTGTTCATGATGTGATTTATCAGGAACTTTGCTTAGGGCAATTCATGGAAAGCGCCAAAGCCAGTTACCTCAGAATTATTGAGCATTTGTCCGGCCAGGGGGCCGAGGCGGTCATACTGGGTTGTACGGAGATCGGCATGCTGGTCAATCAAACCGATACCCATGTGGAACTGTGTGATACGACCGCCGTACATGCCGCAAAGGCAGTTGAATATGCGGTATGATACCCATCCGTAAAAAGTAGATTCTGCTGTCCTGCAAAGCATGGCAGAATTTTCTACTAACGGCAACGCCCTTCCTTGCAGAGGGCATCATTCTGCTGTTCCGAAAATTAAAAACGACGACAATGCTGCCGGGGGTCGAAAGATGGTATTTCTATATTGCCACCATAGGAGGGATCATGAAGAAAGTAAATGTATTTAAAAAACTCGACACTTTCAATGAATTCTGGAAACCCAAAATTGTCGGCAGGTTAAATAACCAGCACGTAAAGATCGCGAAACTGAAAGGCGAGTTTGTCTGGCATCATCATGACATGGAAGACGAGCTTTTTTATGTCATCAAGGGTCGGTTGGTGATTAAACTGAGAAATACGGATATCATTTTAAATGAGGGTGAATTTTTTATCGTCCCCCATGGCGTTGAACACAAACCTGTGGCGGATAACGAGGTTCATGTGCTTCTCTTTGAACCGGATACAACTTTAAACACCGGCAATATAAAAAATGAGCGAACTGTGGAAAATCCGGAAACAATTTAATTTTGCGCGAACCCCAATAGAAAGGCACTTGCTAATGACCATTAACGAACGGCTGTATCAAGTCTGTCAGGAAAAAGCAGCATCGGTGACTGTCGACACCCTGAGCATCGGTCTCGGCTATACGGCCGTCCGGACGGCGGACGGCGGCATGGGGCTGGCGTATACCTATCTGGAGAACAAAAATAGCTGCAGCGTTCGAAAGGACAATTTCGATTTCGAATCACAACCGGCGATCCTGCTTCTGGAAAAAATCAAAAGCCCGGATCCGCTGGAAAAAAGCCTGGCCCTGGCCCTGGTCAATGCATTGAATTACACTGATGCCGTAACACTTCCCGAAGATCCCAAAAACGCGGTACTGTTCGATTATTTTCAGATTGAAAAAGAAACCCGGGTCTCAATGGTCGGATATTTCGGTCCCCTGATCAATATCCTGGAAAACAGGGGCGCCGTTCTTGAAATCATCGACGAACACCGCAGCCTGGGGTAGCAGGATACGTTTAAAAATCACCTGTCCCACTGGACCGATGTCCTGATCCTGACATCGACCGCACTGCTGAACGACAGCGCCGATGTGGTTTTGGAACAACTGGGGCCCGGCGCCCGGACCGTTATTCTGGGGCCGAGTACGCCGATGATTGCTCAGGCTTTCTCGGGTCTGCCGGTTCACATGCTGGCAGGAGCGGTCCCGGTAAAGGCCGAGGCTGTCTTCAAAGGCGTCCGATTCGGCATGGGAACACCGGTGCTGCTCCGGTCGTGTCTGAAAAAATACCTTACCCTGCCATGATAGCGCAACGATCCAGACAACCGGCCGCCGGGATAATACTGATGGCTGGCAGGGCCATCCGGTCTGTCTGTCCGCATCATTTTTATGGGACATCCCACCGGCCTGGATACGACACTGAGGCTGAACGGACTTGATCTGGACCGGCCTGACACAGGCAGGCTATTTTTTAGTAATTTCAAGAAGAACATTTTTAGGCAGGGACAGCCCGGCGGCCACATACATGACCTTGCAGATGGCCACAGGTACCACGCAGGCTTCGCAGCATCCTTTCTGGATCAAAAGGGGCCGTGCGGTTTCCAGGATCAAGCTTTCGTTTTTCGGCCCCAGTTCCTGAATCGCATTGATGGGGAGCTTTTCTTTTAAAAGGATGGCCAGTTCTTTTATGGTGTCACATGAGCTGTGGATCTTCCAATTCACGGTCATGCCGTCTGTTGTCTCGGCGGTGATGCTGGTTTTAAAACCGCAGATCCCTGCATCCACCTTTACATTTGCTTCCATTTAACCCTCTCCATATATTTTATTATTATATCTCAAAATGCAGCAAATTACAAAATCCCTGAAGCAAGGTCAAGAACAATTTTTACCTGGCAGCCTTGGACTTTATACAGTGTCCCTGCCCTGTAATTTGCTAATCCCTCTGGTTGAGGTTGCCTTATACGATCTTGGAATAAAATGGTACAATTATTGCTGTCCAACCGGTGATGCCTCTCAAAAACCGTTTTAACCTTTGTATTTCAAGATAAGAGCGTTCCTGAAGCACCAAAAAATACGTTAAATGGTGGAATTATCCTATTTGGGCTGCACCTGATCCGCCTGAACAAATCGTCTTTTGGGATTAAAAATAAAAAAAGAATTGTAAAAGTTTTGTAAAACCAATATAATTTTGTCATTGGGGATTTGTGGAAAGTAAAGGCATTCTGCCGATTTTAGTTAATCATAAAAAGACAGCGCAAAGCGATACCACAAGTTTTCAATTCTCACTATCCAATAACAGTACGATCCCAAAACGATTCAATTTGCTTCCGGTTTGTCCGGATTAAGGATATAGCAATGAAAACAGACGCTCACACCATATTGGGCATCGATGCAGGTTCGGTTTCCATGGGCATTGTTCAAATGACGCAGGACAAACAAATCGTAAATTCTGCCTACCAGTTTCATTACGGCGATATTGCCGGTACCCTGGAAAAACTGCTGGCGACCTTTGATCTTACATCATCCATGTGGATGGCCGCCACTGCGTCTACCCCTGAAATGATACGTATCCCGGACCGTTATGATGATCAGGTCTGCTCTATTGCAGCGGCCCGGTACCATTTCACCAAAGTCGGCACCATTCTCAGCGTGGGAGGTGAAAAATTTAAACTGATCCGGCTGGATCCGGAAACCAAAGGATACCTGGGCAGTCGCGGCAGCACATCCTGCGCAGCGGGCACCGGTGCTTTTTTAGATCAGCAGGCCAGGCGGTTGAACCTCGAGACGACGGCCCAGCTCAGCATGCTTGCGGAGCGGAACCACGAAAAGCGACCCAAGATCGCTTCGCGGTGTGCAGTATTTGCCAAGACCGATCTGATCCACGCCCAGCAGGAGGGGTATGCCATCGAAGCGGTTTGTGACGGCCTCTGCTTCGGATTGGCCAGAAATATCGTGGAGACTGTTCTGGGCAGCGTCCGGATTAATGCACCGCTGGTATTTTGCGGTGGTGTGGCCTTAAATTCAACGGTGGCCCGCTATATCGAGAAAATTGCAAAAATGCCGGTACAGGTTCCCGAGCATCCCGAACTTTTAGGGGCACTGGGTGCGGCCCTTGCCTTTGTGGCCCAGCGTATTGAAACCGGCGGCAATCAGCCGGCACCCTGTTTGATCCCCCATGTGACGAATCTGGTAAAAACCGCACCGCGAAAAAAAACAGAGGTATATCCGCCGTTGACCCTGCGTCTGTCCCGATATCCTGATTTTGACAGCCTGGAATCTTTTCGGCATTCTGCCGGCCCTGGACAGTGCCCGGATATGGATGTTGAGACTGACATCTACACACCCCTTGCTGAATCCCAGGCGGTTTACCTGGGCATTGATATCGGCTCCACCAGCACCAAGGCGGTTTTATCGGCACCGGACCGCACGGTTCTGGCCGGATTTTATACCCGCACTGCCGGCGCACCGCTCACGGCGGTCCAACGGATTTTCAAAACCATCGATCAGGTGGCTCAGGATCGCAACAGCATCCTGACGGTCCTTGGGGCCGGCACCACCGGTTCAGGCCGCAAATTCATCGGTTGTATCATAGGGGCAGATCTGGTTCTCGATGAAATTACGGCCCATGCCCGGGCCGCCTGCGAACTGAACCCGGCGGTGGACACCATTATCGAGATCGGGGGCCAGGACGCCAAATTCACTACATTAAAAGACGGGCGGGTCACGTCAGCCGTCATGAACAGCGTGTGCGCAGCCGGCACAGGCAGCTTTATCGAAGAACAGGCCGCCAAACTCGACTGCTCCCTGGCCGATTATGCCCGAAGGACTCAAAACCGATCCGCGCCGTTGTCTTCGGACCGGTGTACGGTTTTCATGGAACGGGACCTGAATCACTACCTCAGCGAAGGTTGGGATGTGGACGAGGTGCTGGCGTCGGTACTTCATTCGGTGCGGGAAAACTACCTGCTCAAGGTTGCCACGGAAAGCCGTATCGGGGATGTGGTTTTTTTCCAGGGCGCCACCGCCAAAAACAGGGCACTTGTTGCCGCCTTTGAACAGCGGTTAAACAAGCCCATCCTGGTATCGCGGTTCTGTCATCTGACCGGCGCAATAGGCGCAGCCCTGACCCTTTGCGATGAACGGCGGCAGGCCGACATCCACACCAGTACAACCACCTTTTACGGTTTGGATCTCCACCGGGCCGACATCCCCGTCCGTTCGGAAACCTGCGACCTGTGCACCAATCATTGCAAATTGTCCGTTGCAACGGTAAGGGGGAAAACCGTAGCCTATGGTTTTTTGTGCGGCCGGGACTATGATACCCGCCATTTTGTGCAAACAAAAAACAGGGCATTTGACCTGATGACCCGCCATAAAAAAACCTTTGGATTTGAGCGAAAAACCCTGCCAGCCGCCCGGCCCGTTATCGGGCTGCCCGCCGGCGGGCATCTGATGGAAGATTTGCCCAGATGGCGCTATTTTTTCGATCAGCTGGGGTTCCAAACCGTCACCAGCGAAAATTTTACAGACGCTGTCAGGACAGGCAAGCAACTTGCCGAGGCTGAATTCTGTGCACCCATCACCGCGCTGCATGGCCATGTGTATTATCTGGCCGATCGATGCGATTATATCTTTCTGCCGACATACCTGGAAGATAAAACCGAAGCACCGGGGCAGCGGCGGCAGTTCTGCTATTATACCCAGTATGCCCCGGCACTGATGGCACAGATGGCCCTGCCGGGCGACGCAAAAATTCTGTCTCCGCTGATTCGCTATCTGTATACGAATTTTCACACACGCAGAGAACTCTACCGGATGTTTCAATCCATTCCCGAAAAAAAAATCGGTTTTCGTGAGCTCACCGCAGCGGATAATGACGCCGAACGATTCTGGAACCAAGGTCGATACGATCTGAAAAAACAATGGGCCGAACATGTGGCCACACGACCTGAGGATATCCGTATCGTTTTTACAGGAAGGCCCTATACGATCTTTTCACCGGCCCTGAACTGTAAAATTCCCGAGCTGTTCGGCCACCAGGGCATTGACTGCTGCTACCAGGATATGCTGGACGTCCCCCAGGCGGTATTGAAACCGATCCGTGGGCTGCTCAACGAAATCCACTGGCGATATGCCGCCCGGATACTGGAAACTGCCCGACTGGCCGCCTGTACACCCGGACTTTATCCGGTGTTCATCACCTCGTTCAAATGTTCGCCCGATTCTTTTGTGCGAGATTATTTCAAACAGGTCATGGAAGATTCCGACAAGCCCTACCTGATACTGGAACTGGATGAACACGATTCCAATATCGGATATGAGACACGCATTGAAGCGGCTATACGTGCCTTTCGCAACCACCACGACACCGCCGGACGCAAGCCCATACAGGAGACCGGGGCATTAACCCCGGACCTGCATCGCGGTAAAACCGATAAAACCATTGTCCTGCCCAACTGGGACCGTTTAAGCGGTCGGCTGCTGGAAGCCGTGCTGCGCCGGGAGGGGCACAGGGCTATCCTGATGCGAGAGACCGAAACCACCATCCGCAAAAGTCTGCGGGAAAATTCAGGACAGTGCATCCCCTTAAATGCCATTGTAGAGGGATTTGCCGAATGTATAAGGCAGCATGACCTGCGGCCGGAAGAGACGATTTTGTGGCTGAGTGAGTCCTCTATTGCCTGTAATATTGCTCTGTATCCCCATCACATCAAGACACTGCTCAATGCCCGGGGCAATGGCTTGGAAAAAGCCGGGGTCCATGTGGGGGATATATTTTTCAAAGACTTTACCCCGCGGGCCGCGTTTAATTCAGTATTCGCCTATATGTTTGGTGGGTTGCTGAGGCAGGTATCCTGTAAACTGAGGCCCTATGAAAAGATCCCCGGAGAAGTTGACCGTGTGCTGGAACTGGCCCTGGAGATCCTCTGTGAGTCTTTTGCAGGGCGCATGAAAAAAAAGACGGCGCTTGCAGCAGTCATGGAACGATTTCAGGACATTAAAGTTCATCCGGGACAACGACCCAAAGTGGCCATTTTTGGAGATCTCTACTCCCGGGATAACCGGGTCATGAACCAAGACCTGATCCGTTTTATTGAACGGCACGGCGGGGAAGTTGTGACCACGCCCTATACTGAATACGCCCGGATGATCGCCACGCCCTATTTTCGCAAGTGGTTTCATGAACGAAAATTTCGGACATTGATCACCAACAGGACCCTGATGGCCGGGGTCACTCACCTGGAGCGCAGTTTTTACCGTTTCTTTGAACCGATCCTTGGCAAGCCCATGGCCTCTTTTAATGACCCGCCTGAAAAAATTCTAGCCCGATTTGGGGTACGGATCGAGCACACCGGCGAATCTCTGGATAATCTGATCAAAATTCATTATATCAAAAAACATCATCCCGACATCTCCCTTTTTGTCCAGGCCAGCCCGGCCTTTTGCTGCCCGTCCCTGGTCACAGAGGCCATGATCGGAAAAATCGAGGAAGTCACCGGTGTTCCGGTTGTACCCATTACCTACGACGGCACCGGTGGCGCAAAAAACGATGCAATTACGCCCTACCTGGAATTTTTACGGACAAAACGTCCGAAGGGACAGGGGGTTAAGGAAAAATTGAAGGTAAAAGCTTGAAGCTTGAAGAATAAAGGGTGGAAGGTGGCCATATAAACTGAATTTCAATGAAATAACATTTTGCATCCGAATTGATTGTCTGATATGCAACAACTTGGTGTTTCAAATTAAAACCGTTGTCTTGTAAGCGTTAATCGGTTTTTCCCCCGAATGGACTGTGGCCACTTTGTCTTTTGGATAAATTGCCCGGCCTTATTAAAAGGCCGGGTATCATGTAAAAGGATACCCGCATCCATTGCGCATTTACTCAATCTTTAAAGTAAAGAAGGTGTTTTTATGGCCATCAGCAAAGCGCTTCTCGATATTCTGGCATGTCCCAAGTGCAAAGGGAACATTTATCTGAATGAAACCGGGGATGGATTGATCTGTGACCATTGCAAGCTGCTGTATGAAATCAGGGACGATATTCCCATCATGTTGATCGATGAGGCCAAGTCCTTAAACCTGGAATAACAATCCAACCCAAAGGAGCCGGTATTGAGTTAAACCCAAAGGGGATGGTTTACCGATGTGCTCGCTCATACGCGTGAACGTGTTCGTGAACGGTTATTACAAAATCACTGAGCTCAGACCCTGCCCTGAGGGCAAGGTTTTCACTGCTATAATAAAATTATGAGCATACCGCAAGAGCCTCAGGCTGCCAAACTGGTTGTCGGGCTTTTAATGAAAAACAGGGCGCTTTTCAGTCCTCTGGCCGAGGCGTTGTCTGAAAAACTGGGTCTGCTGGATATTGTCAGTGCCTGGTTTGATTTTGATTATACCGGGTATTATGAACCGGAGATGGGCGGGCCGCTTTTCAGACGAATGCTGACCTTTAAACCATTGATCCGGCAGGATGAGCTGGCCGGGATCAAACGGGCAACCAATATCATTGAGCAGGAATTTCAACAAAACGACAAGCGCCGGGTCAATATCGATCCGGGATACCTGCTTTCCGAACGATTTGTTCTGGCTACCGGGAAGAACTTTGCGCACCGAATTTATATCGGCCGGAACATTTATGCCGATCTGACGTTGATCTATAAAAACAGTGCTTTTCAGACACTGCCCTGGACCTATCCGGATTATGCGGCCAGGTCCATGCTGATTTTCCTCGGGCAGGTTCGCAATAAATATATTTTGGATAAAAAAAATGCCCCTATATAGATTTTTATTGTTCCTAACACAGCATATGGATATAATAAAAGTATTCAGAACTATATGTTGCCTTTAAAGTAAAAAGTCTCCAGATAGTGCGTTATATCGGACAGTCCCGAAGTATGGGTAAACCCGTCTCAAACCAGTTGTTAAAAATATAAGGTAACAGAAACCGATGATAAAGAGCATGACCGCCTATGCCAGCGCGGAAAAGGCAAGTGAATTATTGACCGTTTTTATTGAAATTCGGTCGGTGAACAGCCGGCATCTTGATGCCGTGGTCAGGGCCGGCCATGGGTATGCCCTGCTGGAGGAAAAAATAAAGGCAGCCCTTGCAGAAAAACTTACCCGGGGCAGGGTTGAAATCACGGTTAAAATAAACGATGCACAACAGGAAGCCAATGCGTTTGAAATCGATACCGTCAAAGCAGCGGCGTATCATACTGCGCTGGTCAGACTGAAGACGGAGTTTAATCTGACCGGTGATATTTCCATTGATCTGATGGCCAACATCAACGGCCTTGTCAAGCCGGTCGATGGTGGAAAAAACCCGGATGCCTGCTGGCCAATGGTTCGAGATTGTTTATACCAGGCCCTCGACGGACTGGATGCCATGCGACGAAAAGAGGGAGACTATCTTGCCGCGGATTTTGCGGCCCGTCTTAAGTTTATAGAAAACCGGATCCGGCAGATAGAAGATCGTTCCCACGGGCTTTTGGAAATTTATCAAAAACGCCTCAAAGAACGAATTGTTTCTTTAACCGGCAAGATGGTTGAGATCGATCCCGGTCGTATCGAGCAGGAGGCAGCCCTGCTGGCCGACCGCAGCGACATATCTGAGGAACTGGTCAGGGCACAAAGCCATATCCGGCAATTTCATGAAATCATGGAAGCTGAAGAACCCGGCGGCCGCAAGCTTAATTTTTTGCTGCAGGAATTTAATCGCGAATTTAACACCATTGGTTCCAAGACCGGCAATACGGATATTTCCCATATGATTGTCGCGGTAAAGGCTGAGCTTGAAAAGCTCAGGGAACAGATGCAGAATGTGGAATAAGGTGGAAGGTATGCTGTCGATTTTATATATAAAAAGACCAGACGGAGCAATGCTAAAGGTTTTCACTTTTCAACTCTTCGAACGATACCACAAATATTTACTATTTCATCTGGTCCCGTTTGACCGGGCACCTGTTTTTTTTAATTAATATAGGGGAAAAATGGAGAACTATTTATTAAATATCGGGTTTGGCGGTACGGTAATCGCTGAACGTGTTGTGGCCATCGTATCACTCAATTCCGCCCCGATGAAACGACTCAGGGATGAAGCGAAGAAAAATCAGCGACTTGTGGATGCCACGCATGGGCGCAAGACACGCTCGATGATCATTATGGACAGTAATCATGTTGTCCTGTCGGCTATTCAGGCGGAAACAATTTCCCAGCGTTATTCCACATTGATGGAGTCACAAACACCTCCTGGCAAATGATCCGACAGGGAAAATACCAGCAATGAGCAAAACGGGAGATCGTGATAAAAAAGGGTTTCTTTTTATTGTTTCTGCGCCCTCCGGCGCTGGAAAAACAACACTCTGCAAGGTTGTACGGGATCGATTTCCCGATATGGGGTATTCTGTTTCTCACACAACCCGAAAACCCCGTAAAGGTGAAAAAAACGGCATTGATTACCATTTTATAACAACGGGTGCTTTTAAAAAAAAAATCAGGCAGGCCAAATGGGCTGAGTGGGCCAGGGTCCACGGCAATTATTACGGCACTTCAGCCGATTTTTTAAACCGCTGCATGGATTTCGGGCAGGACATACTGCTGGATATAGACGTGCAGGGCATGCGCCAGATCATACTCCGTTTTCCCGAGACCATCACCATTTTTATCATGCCGCCGACCCTTGAAATTTTAAGAGAAAGAATTGAAACAAGAGGGACCGATGCGATAGAGGTGATTGAACAACGGATAAAAAATGCCAAAACGGAAATGGACTGCAGACACCTTTACCGGCATGTGATTGTCAATGATCAACTGGATGCCGCCATTGCCGAGCTCACGGCCCTGATAGCGTCTTATCGATGAAAAGATAAGGAAAACCCTTTGAAACAAAGGACAAACATTGTATCGGAAACCATTGAACTGCTCTACGGTATCCATCCGGTGACCGAGGCATTGCGAACCGGCCGCCGCCGTTTTTTCGAGATCTTTGTCGTCAAGGGAAGGCGTTCTGAAAGACTGGAACAGACCCTTGCCCTGGCAACGGCCGCAAAAATACCTGTCCGGGAATTGACGCGGTCACGACTCCAGGCTCGGACAAACACGGATGAGAATCAGGGGATCGCTGCCCGGGTCACAGGCTATCCCCTGGTCGGCATTTCCGAAATTCTTGACCGGTCCTGCCATGGCGGCAACGATCCTTTTATTCTCCTTCTGGACAGCATTGTCGACCCGCATAATCTGGGTGCCCTGGTTCGCACGGCATTTTGTGCCGGGATTCAGGGCATTGTTATCCCCAAAGACCGGTCGGCCGGACCTGTTCCGGCAGCGTCCAAGGCATCGGCAGGGGCCCTGGAACATGTGCACCTGGCAAAAGTGGTCAACGTGGTCAACACAATTAGAGAATTAAAAAAAAAAGAGATCTGGGTGGCCGGAACAGATCCATCGGCTGAAAAAAACCTGTATACCTGTGATTTGACCGGCCCCCTGGCCATTGTTATCGGCGGAGAAGAAAAAGGGATCCGGCCGCTGGTGGGAAACCACTGTGATTTTTTAATGTCCATCCCCCAGAAAGGCGCTTTGAATTCCCTTAACGCTTCAGTGGCCGGGGCAATCGTCTTGTATGAGGCATTTCGGCAAAGATCTGGTTGTTGACGGTCTGCGCAGAAACAGTCACCGGATAAATCAAAAGATGCATAATTTTGTTTCCCGCATAATCAATTGTGTCAAGGCTGCTGTTTTCCCGGATAAATGCCTCTGCTGTCAATCGTTTTTCAATTTTGAAGAACATCAGAAGGGCGCCAATAATCATAGAGGCAGAGTAGATACGAATTTTTTAAAACATTATCATTTTGATATGCTTATGGCACCGTTGTTGTGCCATAAATGCCGCAGGGCTTTTACGCCACTTGAGCCCCCCTTCTGCACTGTGTGCGGAATGATATTTAAAAGCCGCGCAGGAGAGAATCATATATGCGGCACGTGTCTGGACTCACCCGGGTATTTCAGCGCGGCCAGATCCGCAGGGGTTTATGATCAGTCCCTTATGCTTCTGATTCACGCTTTGAAATACAAAGGGAAACTTCAACTAATCCAACCTTTGAGCCGCCTTTTGTTTCATTCTTTTTACCGGTATTGGGAGGCAGGATATTTTGATCTGATCATACCGGTTCCCCTGCATAAAAAAAAATTAAGACTACGGGGATTCAATCAGGCCCATGTGCTGGTGAAGGGATGGCCGGACCTTGCCGCCATGCTGATGGACGCCCCTGATGATATTCATATCAAGACTGATATATTGGTACGAAAAAAATGGACCCTGCCCCAGACCGGACTGGGCCGCAAGGCCCGGATCTCCAACATTAAAAATGCCTTTGATCTGACGGACCCATCCTTGGTCAGGGGCAGGCGCATTCTGCTGGTGGATGATGTTTTTACCACCGGTTCAACAGTGAACGAATGCGCCCGCATCCTGATGCACGGCGGTGCCGAATGTGTCAATGTGCTGACCCTGGCGCGTGCGGTTTAGAAACAAGGTCTTATAAAAATTGAATAATTTAGCTATAAATTGAGTTGAATAATCACAGGAATTCGGGCGATGCCGATCACTAAAATAGAGAAAATTGTTAATGGGGAGGCGCTTTCAGCTAAGCTGGCCACCCTTCGCCAGGCAGGAAAACGGATCGTGTTTACCAACGGCTGTTTTGACATCCTCCATGCCGGGCATGTACGCTATCTGTCTGCGGCCAGGAGCCAGGGGGATCTTCTGGTCCTGGGGCTGGATTCAGATAAATCAGTGCGGAAAATAAAAGGACCCAAAAGGCCTGTTGTGAATCAGGCCGGGCGGGCTGAAGTCCTGGCCGCCCTGACCTGTGTGGATTATATATCAATTTTTGACGATGCTGATCCGCTGACACTGATCAAGGCCGTCAAACCGGATGTGCTTGTCAAGGGTGCCGACTGGCCAATGGAAAAAATTATTGGGGCTGATTTTGTCAAGAATTGCGGGGGAAGTGTTGTCAGGGTGGAGGTGGTTTCCGCTATTTCGACATCCCGGATTATTGAAACCATTGTTGAGCGGTACGCATCACCTGAATTTAAAAAAAATAACAACAACTGATCGGAGACCCGGCAATTGCTGTTGACGGACAAAAACGGGGTTTTATTTTTTCGCTTTTTGAATTTCTCCGGATTTACGGAACTTAACCACGGCATTTTCACCCGCAACCACGGTTTCAGTGAAGGACCGTATCAAAGCCTGAATGTATGCGCGGGTGTGGGTGACGATATCGACCGGGTAAGAGATAACCGTCATATGATTGCCCGGCTATGTGGAGACGGGGACCTGGTTTTTCTAAAACAGGTGCATGGCTGTGATGTTACGGTGATTAAAGACCGGGATAATATCCTTTCCGGAAAAACAGTTGATGGCCGGCTTACAGGAGACGCCGTGATCACCGACATTCCCGGGCTGAATCTGGTGATACAGGTGGCTGACTGTCAGGCGGTTCTGATCTATGATCCGGTCCGAAAGGTAGTGGCCAACGTGCATGCCGGATGGCGAGGAAGCATTCAGAATATTATCGGTGCTACCATAAACAGGATGCAGCAGCAGTTTTGCAGTGCCCCCGGTGACCTTATGGCGGGTATCGGTCCCTCCCTGGGCCCATGCTGCGCTGAATTTGTCAACTACAGGTCTGAAATACCTGAATCGTTCTGGAAATATTCAGATAAAGGGAACCATTTTAACTTCTGGTGGGCAAGTTTTGACCAGCTTTGTGATGCCGGCGTTTCAAAAAAAAATATACAGATCGCCAATATATGTACAAAATGCAACCCGAAGCTTTTTTTTTCCTATCGCCGGGCCGGGATTACCGGGCGGTTTGCAGCAATCATCGGTCTGAAACAGACAGCGTCAGGATAAAATGAAATCGATATTGCAGGAAAAAGCTGAAGTACTGAACAATATCCGGATAGGGCTGTCCTACGGCAGGATAGCCTTGCAATGTTCCCGGAAATATCTGGGTGCAAAACCGGGCCAGTTTGTGATGGTGCGTCCGGATAACCAGACAGGCCCTCTGTTGCGGCGGCCCTTTTCCATCCATAGACTGATAACGCAGACAAAAAATACCACCTGTATTGAAATCTTATATAAAATCATCGGCAGGGGCACCCGGCAAATGGCAAAACTCAGCCCCGGAGACAGAATGGACATACTGGGTCCTCTTGGCCATGGGTTTACCATCGATGACCGTTTCCAACGAATTTTTATCGCAGGTGGCGGTATCGGGGCCGCACCCTTGCTTTTTCTCGCTACCACACTGCACTCGTTAAAAAACGGTCCGGCCGAGTGTACCTTTTTTTTAGGCGGAAGGTCCAAAGACGATCTGCTGTGCATGCGTGAGTTCACCAATCTTGGAATAACGCTGCATGTCAGTACCGATGACGGCAGTTTTGGTGAAAAGGGTTTCTTGACCCTTCCCCTGGAAGCTGCGATTCAAGAAAAACGACCGGACATGATTTATGCCTGCGGACCGATGGAGATGCTTGCATGTATTGCCGGTATTGCGGAGAAATATGAAACACCCTGTCAGGTTTCCATTGAAACCGCCATGGCCTGCGGCATGGGAGCTTGTCTGGGGTGTGCCGTAAAGGGTAAACCACCGAATGCAGAATATCTGCATGCCTGCCTGGATGGCCCGGTGTTTGATACGCGCCGTTTGAGCCTGCAGTCAGATGGCTGAAAACTTTGTATCGGCACCTTCGGCCCGGTATCCGTACTTGTCATTTTTAGATGCAATCGCCCTGGTTCGGATATAATTTAACATTGACTTGAATCAAAGGGTATGATAACTGAAAATTTTCTAAATGGGCTTTTCTCACAAAGATATTTGTATGAAAAGAGAAACCTTACGTTCTTTAAGGGAGCTAGCTTATTTCAGCAGTCTGGGGTTTCAGATTGCATTGTCAATTTTTATCGGACTGGCGATCGGGCTGTACCTTGACAGACGCGTATTTGATACGAGTCCTTGGTTTACCCTGATTTTTCTAGGTTTTGGAATTGCTGCAGGATTCAAAAACATCGGGCTGGCGATTAAAAAAAGCAGACGACTCTGACAGGAAAGATTTTACAGTGGGGATTCAAGGACGTATTCTTATATTTGTAACACGAACGAACTGGATACTGCTGGGAATTGCAAGCCTGACAGCCCTTGCTCTAGCGGCACCCGATTTTACAAGAGGTGTCTTTTTCGGAGGTGTGATCGTTACCATTAATTTCCATCTCCTTTCCCGAACCCTGAAAAAAGCGCTTACGCCTCCGCATCTTTCCTCCCATAATGTTATCCTGGCCAAGTATTATATCCGTTTTTTGATCAGCGGAATCGTTATATTCATATTGATAGCAGGGCACTACGTTAATCCCATCGGTCTGTTTATCGGATTGTCGATTGTTGTTGCAAGTATTATCCTGGCAACTGCATGTGAAATTAAAAAACTTATTTTCAAGGAGGCGGTATAAGGATGGAACACCCCTATCTATTTTTTGTTAAATTATTTGAATTATTGGGTTTAGGACATTTCGCACATACTTATCCCCATGTCATTTATTCCTGGGTGGTCATGGCCCTTCTGATTGTGATCGGGGCTGTGGCGACCAAGAGTATCCGCATGGTGCCTGCCGGCATACAGAATTTTTTTGAAATTTTTATTTCGGGCATGGAAGAGTTCATGGTGGATGTTATCGGCGAAGAAGGCCGCTGGGTGTTTCCCGTCATCGGAACGGTGTTTATCTATGTGGCTGCCTGTAATCTGATCGGACTGATTCCCGGTTTTATGCCGCCTTCGGCCAATCTGAACACGACCTTAAGTTGCGCCCTGGTTGTGGTCGTCTTTACCCATGTCATCGGAATAAAATACCACGGCGTTAAATACATCAAACATTTTCTCGGACCGGTGTGGTGGATGAGCCCTTTGATTTTCATCATCGAAATCATTGGTCATGTGGCCAGAATTCTGTCCCTTTCCTTCCGTCTTTTCGGTAATATGATGGGCCATGAGATCGTACTTGCAATTCTTTTCGGACTTGCCGGCGCATTTTTTGCGCCATTGCCGATCATGGCACTCGGTGTTTTCGTAGCCCTGGTACAAGCCTTTGTGTTCTTCTTACTTTCAATTATTTATTTCAGCGGTGCCATGGAGCATGCGCATTAACATAAGCACTTAAAGGCCTTGATCCCTATTTATTTCATTGCGTTTAAAATAAAGATAGTCTATTTGTGGTTTTTAATGGGAAATGGGAGAAGCAAATCAATTACATCAAAAGGAGGAAGATTAGAGTATGGAAGCTGAAGCATTAAAATTCTTTATCGCGTGTGTTACTGCCGCCGGTTTCGGTATTGCCATTGCAGCTTTTGGTTGCGGTATCGGCCAAGGAATGGGCCTGAAATCCGCAGTCGAGGGTATTGCCAGAAACCCCGAATCTTCAGGTAAGGTAACCGTTACTATGCTAATCGGTCTTGCCATGATCGAATCCCTGTGTATTTATGCCCTGGTTATCTCACTGATCTTAATCTATGCGCACCCCCAGGCATCCGCCATTGCGGGCCTGTTTGCGCATTAATCAGTATTCTGAAAAGTATAAAAAACCGGGCAGGGGTATAAACCCCGCCCGGTTTTTTTATAGAAAAAGCCCGGGTCACTTTTATCTGACACTTTGCGTTTTTATGCTGCAAAAAGATAACACGGGGCGATACCAGAAGTTTTCAATTCTCACTATTCAATTTCGTTCCGGCTTATCCGGGGCAGGTATCGCAGGTTTATAGAACACGGCGCAAAAATTGTCCGGTATAAGAGTTGGCCAGTTTTATAATTTGCTCCGGGGTGCCGCAACCGATGACATATCCGCCATTATCACCCCCTTCAGGACCAAGATCGATGATATGGTCGGCCGATTTTATGACATCCAGATTATGTTCGATAATGATGACCGTATTGCCGGCATCAACGAGTCTGTTCAATACCCCGAGCAGTTTTCTAATATCGTCCGTATGCAGGCCGGTGGTCGGTTCATCAAGAATGTAAACGGTTTTGCCGGTCCCCCGCTTGCCAAGCTCTCTGGAAAGTTTTATTCTCTGGGCTTCACCACCGGAAAGCGTCGTGGCCGGTTGACCGATACGAATATACCCCAGCCCAACATCCACCATGGTCTCCAGTTTGGTTTTGATATTGGGAATATTGTTAAAAAACCGAAGTGATTGATTCACGGTCAGGTCCAAGATGTCTGCAATATTTTTTCCTTTATATCGCACCTCCAGTGTTTCACGATTATAGCGCTTGCCCTGGCATACGTCGCAGGCCACATAAACATCAGGTAAAAAATGCATTTCGATTTTTATGATGCCGTCACCGTTGCATGCTTCACACCTGCCGCCTTTTACATTAAAACTGAATCGGCCGGGTTTGTATCCGCGTATCCGGGCGTCCGGTGTTTTTGAAAAAAGCTCCCGGATATAGGTAAAAATACCGGTATAAGTACCCGGATTCGACCGGGGGGTTCTGCCGATGGGGGCCTGGTCTATATTAATCACCTTGTCGACATGTTCAATGCCGGTCATTTCTGTGTGTCGGCCGGAAGACAGTCTTGAATGATTGATTTTTTGAGAAAGCGTTCGAAAAAGAGTTGCAAGAACCAGAGTGGATTTGCCTGAACCGGAAACGCCGGTGACGCAGGTCAAACAGCCCAGGGGAAATTGCACATCGATGGATTTGAGATTATTGGCCCTGGCCCCTTTAATTTCGATCTTTCCACCAGACCCAGATCTGTGCCGGGCCGGAATTTTGATCTGTTTTTTTCCTGAAAGATATTGGCCGGTCAGGGAGTTTGTATCACGCAGGAGCGCCTGAGGGGCGCCGGAAAATACGATTTCGCCACCATGAATACCTGCCCCCGGCCCCATGTCAACCACATGGTCAGCCGCCAGGATGGTTTCTTCATCATGCTCTACTACCAGCACGGTATTTCCCAGATCACGCATCTGCTGCAAGGTTGAAAGCAGACGCTGGTTGTCCCTCTGATGCAGCCCGATACTGGGTTCATCCAGAACATACAACACACCGGTCAGTTTGGAGCCGATCTGGGTGGCCAGACGGATTCGCTGGCTTTCACCCCCGGAAAGCGTATAGGCGGCCCGATCCAGCGTCAGGTAGGTCAGACCGACGTTTTCCAGAAAACCGAGTCGTTCGGTGATCTCTTTTACGATCCTGCCGGCAATAATCTCTTTTTTGCCGGTCAGGTGTAACTGACTGACAAATTCGAGTGCTTTTGAGACCGAAAGGGCTGTAATCCGATGGATGGCAAGTCCTCCAACGGTTACCGAACGGCTTGCCCGACAGATCCTGGAACCGGCGCATTCCAGACAGGGACGAAAGGTCATGTATCTCCTGATTTCATCTCTGGATTGGGAGGAATCGGTTTCGAGGTAGCGCCGGCGGAGCTTGGGAATGACGCCTTCAAACCTTTTTTTAAAAGTGTAACGGCGGTCATTGCGCTGGAAATAAAAGGTTATCTCCTCTTTGCCGGAGCCATAGAGCAGCGCTTCTTGAAATTGCCCGGGGAGCTTCTGAAAAGGGGTATAGATGTCAGTATTGTAATGATGGGTCAGGGCATCTAAAAATTCTGAAAAATGCATGGAATTACGGTTATACCAAGGTTCTATCGCTCCTTCACGTAAATTCAGCTCGGGATTCGGAACGATAAGGGCCGGGTCAAATTCGGTTGTTGAACCCAGCCCCCCACATTTCGGACAGGCCCCCTGGGGGGAATTAAAGGAAAAACTGGCCGGGGTGAATGCCGGATAACTGATACCGCAATGAATGCATGCCGCTTTTTCGCTGAACAACACAGGTTCCCGGCCCAGGATATCGACCAAAACTAGTCCATCGGATTGAGCAAGTGCCAACTCAATGGAATCGGCCAGTCTGTTTCTGATGTTGTCTTTGATGACCAGACGGTCCACGACAAGATCGATGGTGTATTTTTTATTTTTATTCAATTGCCCCACATCTTCAATGGCGAGTATTTTGCCATTAATGCGAACCTTGGCAAATCCCTGTTTTTTTAATTGAATAAAAAGTTTTTCATGGGTGCCCTTTTGTGCGGCAACAATCGGGGATAGAATAATAATTCTGCTGTCAGGTTCAAACGCCATAACCTGGTCAAGAATCTGGTCCAGTGTCTGAGAACTGATGGCACGATTACATTTATAACAATGCGGTGTGCCGATCCGGGCAAACAGCAATCGCAAATAGTCATAAATTTCAGTAACGGTGCCCACGGTTGATCTGGGATTGTGGCTGGCTGTTTTCTGTTCGATGGCAATGGCCGGTGACAGGCCCT
>CAZFXX010000002.1:18805-49619 GCA_964522985.1 uncultured Desulfobacteraceae bacterium | reverse complement strand
CAAGGCGTGCAAATTTTGTAATCATGAGGCGTACTTATCGTACGTTGAATAATTGCAAAATGCAGCGCAACGCAGACACGCAGTGAAGCGTAGCGCTAACTTGATTTTTTTACGAAACCGTCATTTGTCGCTTTTCCTGTTTTTCAAATCCCTGCTTACATCACCTGCAAGTTCTTTTATGATTGAAATGACATTGCGCCCTCTTTTTTTTGCAATTCCATGGGCCTGCTCCACCACCCGGGCCGCCTGATTTTGAAGATCGGAAAGCGTCGGCAGGGCCGTATCCTTTTTCCCGTATTGCCAGATCAATAACTGCAGCGCTATTTTTTCTTCCTGTTTTCTTATAAAACCCATGTATTATCCCCTTTTCCGTTGCAGCACGATTCATTTTTCATTTTCAATGGTATCGATGAATTTATACTGAGGAACCGAAGTGCTCCGTCTTTTCATTAACCCAAAAAGCAGAATGCCGGATTGTTCAATTATGCAAGTCACCGGCAAATTTTAAATAAAACATCTTCTAAAATCAATTTGGGATTCTGCCCCGTGGACTTGAGTTTTACATCGGCTGCACTCAAATATCCCATGGCATCAACCAGGTCCCTGAGTATAAATTTTTCGGAATTTTTCAGCAGCAAATATACGGGATAGGGACTGCGCGAATTTTTGGCGATCACCAGGTCAGATGTCGGGTCGGCAGCTTTTTTGGTCTTCTTGCCTTCCCCCGGCCCGGAGCGATCCGTGTTCCACTGAGCTACGCATTCCAAAAGTGTTTTGTCACAGGCCTTAATTAAAGGCATAACCTCCGACTGAAACTGATTGTAGGACATCGCCTTGCTCCAGGCCCTGCCCTTGGCGCTTGAAGTAAAATCTTTTACAATTGTCAGCCGTCTTACCTGATTTGCCAAGGCCGCCAAAATCTGCAAGGGATGAAAATTTTCAGAAAGCAGGGACCCCATAAAAAATAGGGCCTGGGGTAGATTTTTTTCGGCTAAGGCCCCGGTTAATTCATAAACAGGGTCTTTCCTGGTGCGGTTGACAACGGCAGTAACATCTTCAATGGTTATTCTCTCTCTTTTTCCGACATAATCAATCAATCTTTCCAGATTATGTAAAAAAGTGGACAATTCAAACCCGGTCATCTCATAAACAGCATGAAAGGCGGCCGGATCAATTTTTTTATGATACCGGCTTAAAAGCACATTTGCACTCTCCCGTGCCACCACTTCCTGGGCTGTTTTATCTGCCTTTAGATATCCCTGTGGAACCGAACAGTCGATAACAACTCCGGCACTTTTAATGACCTTGTACAATGTGCGCCTTTTATCCACAAGATCAGTGGTGATAATCAGATAATTGCCGGCAGGGAATCCCTTTTCAACAGCTTTTTGAAGAAGTGCACTGTTTTCACTTGCCGCGGGGATGGAAAGTCTCTTCTCAATGCTATACGCTTTTAATTTGTCCAGCCATTTTTTATCGCCGGCCTGTTTTAAATCAATTTTTAAAAATTTATAATCAAGACCGGCAAGATCCTCATAGGCAATATCGGCAAGTCCAAGCAGGGTTAAAAAATAAAGGGCCGCTTTTTTCAATTCATTTTGGTCATAGGCTTTTTTAGCTTTTTCAAATATTGCAAGACTGTCCTGCCGGGAATAAAACACTCTTGAGTCATATATACAGATCACCTTGGTGCCGCCCAGAAGCGAATAGGTGTTGCACTGCTCGATTACATCCGGAATATTTTCATTGCCACCGTCAAAAACATGCTGTCCCACATGCCTGTCCTTAGACGGCAATAGAAAATCCAAAAGATCATTGAGCACCGATTTGCAGAGTAACTCTTCGCCATGGATCAGGTATATCTGTTCCGGTTTACCGGCCTTGTCCCCTTTTCTTGAATCGGCAATATATTGCTTTACTTTTTTGTAATTAACTTCGGCCATCGTTTCCAGCAGACTTCAAGTATAAGATTGTTTGTCCGGTTTAACCGGGGTTGTTTTAGGACTTGGCTTTTTTTGCAAGAATCATCAGCATCACAACAGCAACAAGTGCCAGGCTGCAACCAACGGTTTGAGAAATCGACAAGACACCCATTATCTCGCTGCCCCTATAATCACCGCGGAATATTTCAATGACGGATCGGATGACGCCATATAACAATACATAAAGCCAGAATATCTGTCCTTCAAACTTCCGATGACTTCGAATCAGAAAAAGAATCAAAAATATCATAAAATTGCCGGCAGATGAGTATAACTGAGTGGGATGCAGCGGGATATTGATCGGCGCCAGAGAGGCCGGGTCATGAAACGTGATTGCCCAGGGCAGTTCACATGTCTTGCCATAACAGCACCCGGCAAAAAAACATCCGAGCCGACCCAGAAAATGTCCCAGGGCCAGGGAAGGCGCCAGGATATCGCCGGTCTTCCATATGGGCAGATGTTTGACCTTCAGATAGATTATCGCCGTCAGCATCGCTCCAACGAATCCGCCGTAAAACACCAGGCCGCCTTTCCATATCTTAAACATTTCCATGGGGTTGGATGCAAATTCACCCGGAACTGTGGCAACATAGGCCAACCGCGACCCCACAATCGCCGCAATCAGGACATAAAAACAAAGATCCATAATTTTTTCATGATCCACACCGCACCGCTTTGCCTCGTGCGTTGCAAACCAGATCCCCGATAAAAACCCCATGGCCACAAAAAATCCATAGGTATAGATTGAAAATTTTCCAAAATTAAGAAGAACAGGATGCATCTTGTTCAATTACCTTTATTCATCAGATGAACCGTATCATTCCGGCAGTTTTCCCAGAACTATATGAATCAACAAAATAGTAATACCTACGGTTACGGCGCTGTCCGCTACATTAAAAGCAGGCCAGTGGTACGTACCAGCATAAAAATCAAAAAAATCAACGACTTCTCCAAAACGAAGTCTATCGGTCAGGTTTCCGGCCGCTCCGCCCATGATCAGGGCCAGTCCTGCGGAAAGCCACGGATAACGGCGGGGGACCTTCCTGTAAAGATAAAAGAGCAGTAATATTGCCAGAAATGAGACAGCCAGAAATAAAAAGGCTCGAACGCCGGGTCCCTGCCGTGCCATAAACCCGAATGCCCCACCTGGATTATGAATATGGGTGAAGCTGAAAAAACCGGGAATCACATGAATAGAGTGGTACAGTTCAATGGTCTTTAGCACCAGGGCCTTAGTCATCTGGTCAAGGGCTACCACACAACCGGCAATAAGTATAAGTCGGATATATCTGCTGCGTTTAAAATTTTCCGTCAAAATACTGTTTCCCGTTATCTTGAATTTGGCACCCCTGTTCACGAATTTATACTTTTCCCGAATTGGGATCTATTATCGAGCAATGCTTTTATTTTCCCAATTTCAAATTTCAAGGTCTATTTTTTCAAGGGCATCCCTGCACCGCCGACAGATATCCGGATGCGTATCATCTTCACCAACGGTGACGTCATAAACCCAGCAGCGCTCGCACTTTGCTCCCACAGCCGATTCAACTTTAATACTCAACCCTTTTATATCTTCACTGACATATGCGTCTTCTAGCTCAGCCCCCTTGACCAGGGCAGCATGGGAAACGATAAACAGGGAACTCAATTTTTCATCGATAAGAGCCAGGCGTTCATGGATATCTCCGTCACAAGAGATGGTTATCCCGGCATCAAGGGGATGGCCGATGAGTTTTTGAACCCGTGCATCCTCAAGAGCACGGGTAACTTCTCCCCGAACATCCAGCAGCGTTTCCCACTTGGCGGCCAGTTCTAAATCAAGATATTTTGTTTCGACATCCGGCAGCAAGGCCAGATGAATGCTCTCTTCCTTATCCTTTCCGGGCAAGTATCTCCATATCTCTTCACTGGTAAAGGGAAGTATCGGGGCCATCAACCGGGTAATGGCATCCAACACCATATACATTACGGTCTGGGCACTTCGCCTCTCCTTAGACTCAGGCGGTGCCGTATACAATCGGTCTTTCAGGATATCCAGATAAAACGCCGACAAATCCAGGGTGCAGTAATTAAACAGGGAATGATAGATAATATGAAATTCAAATGTCTCATACGCCTTTCGCGTCCGCTGGATGAGTTTCTGCAGCCGGTGAAGTGCAAACCGATCAATGTCGGGCAGGTCATCATAGGTCACGGCATCGGTTTCAGGATCAAAGTCATACAGGTTCCCTAAAATAAACCGACTGGTGTTGCGAATGCGGCGGTAGGCATCACTGAGCTGCTTTAAAATATTATCGGATATCCTGATATCATCCCGGTAATCTGCCGCCGAAACCCAGAGGCGGAGAATCTCGGCCCCGAATTTATTGATCACCTTTTTGGGAGCGATCACGTTGCCGACGGACTTGGACATCTTGCGGCCCCTGGCATCCACCACAAATCCATGGGTCAGCACGGCATCATAGGGTGCCTTGTCCCGGGTCCCCACGGCAGTAAGCAAAGAACTGTGAAACCAGCCGCGGTGCTGATCACTGCCTTCCAGGTACATATCCGCCGGCCATTTCAAATTTTCACGCTGTTCCAGAACCGCGGCATGACTGACACCGGAATCAAACCACACATCCAGGATATTAGTCTCCTTGACAAAGGTCGTATGCCCGCATTTTTCACAGACACTGCCTTGAGGCAGCAGTTCTTCCGCACTTTTTTCAAACCAGATATCGGCACCAAACTCGACAAACAGATCATAGATATGATCGATGATAGTTTTATTAATATGCAATGTCTCACACTTTTCACAGTAAAAAACCGTGATGGGGACCCCCCAGGACCGCTGCCGGGATATACACCAGTCCGGCCGGTTTTCAATCATGCCGTAAATTCTATCCCGGCCCCAGTGCGGCACCCACTTTACACGGTCGATCTCCTCCAAGGCTTTTTTACGAAGCCCGGTTTTTTCCATGGAGATAAACCACTGGGGAGTGGCCCGGAAAATAACGGGTTTTTTACAACGCCAGCAATGCGGGTAGGAATGCTGGATATCTTCCCGTGCCATTAACGCACCGGTTTTCTCGAGTTTGTCGATAATGCCCTGGTTGGCTTTGAACACAAACTCTCCCTTAAAAAACTCGACATCTTCGGTAAAGCAGCCTTTGTCATTTACCGGGCTGTAGACATCCAGGCCGTACTCCAGGCCGACCTCGTAATCCTCCCGGCCATGACCCGGCGCCGTGTGCACACAACCGGTACCGGCCTCCAGGGTCACATGCTCACCTAAAATAATCAGTGATTCCCGATCATACAATGGATGCCGGCAATGCTTTTTTTCAAGATCCGCAGCCTTGATGTCGGTGAGAACTGTGTATTCATCAATATCAAAAGTTCTCATGCAGGCATCGACCAAGTCATGTGCCAGGATCAGTACCTGATTGTTTCCGATATCAACGGCTGAATAAACAAAATCCGGATGCAGGGCCACACCCAGGTTGGCCGGAAGTGTCCAAGGGGTCGTGGTCCAGATGACAATGGACACCGCTTTGCCTTCAAGGGCCGGAACCGTTTCGCCAAGATCTTCTGCCATGGCAAATTTTACATAAATCGATGGTGATGCCTCATCTGCATATTCAATTTCAGCTTCAGCCAGGGCCGTATGACAGCTACAACACCAGTAAATGGGTTTTTTGCTCCTGAAAAGACTTCCGTCAAGGGCAAATTTGCAGCATTCCCTGGCAATGGTCGCTTCATAAATGTAGTCCATGGTCAAATAGGGGTTGTTCCATTCGCCCATGACACCCAGCCGCTTGAATTCATCGCGCTGGATATCGATAAATTTTTCAGCATACGACCGGCAGTAACGCCGCACTTCCACCTGGGAAAGTTCCTTTTTCCTGGATCCTAGCTCCTTATCCACATTATGCTCAATGGGAAGGCCATGGCAATCCCAACCGGGAACATATACCGCATCAAAACCGACCATCTGGCGGGAACGGATGATGATATCTTTTAATATTTTATTTAATGCGGTACCCATATGAATATTGCCGTTGGCATAGGGAGGGCCGTCATGCAGAATCCATTTTTCGCGATCTTCAGATGCCTTCCTGATCATATTGTATAAATCTTTTTCCTCCCAGGTCTTGAGCTGTTCGGGCTCGCGCATGACGAGACTGGCTTTCATGGGGAATTTGGTCTTTGGAAGGTTTAAAGTTTTCTTGTAATCCATATCTCCTCCAGGTTAGTTGTTTCGGCCTGAATTTACTACATTTTGTGACAAAAAAGGTAGCGTGACCATAACAACATATTAGAGCTGTTCCGGTCTATCCGGCATATGATGCTTTTATATAAATAAAGCTTATAATATTAAACGCAAAGGTTGAAGGTGTCAAGAAAATGTTGGCTCCGGAACCGAACTGAAAAAAGCTTGTATCGCCGGTTCTTTTTCTGATAAAATTTATGGGATCGATACAGGCCGCAGCACAACAGCAGACGGCTGAATACAAAAGGAGGCGCAACATCACAATGCCGATGTAATCGTAGGAGCCGGTGGCGGCAAGGCCCTGGATACTGCAAAAGTGACGGCATGGCGACAGAATCTGCCAGTGGTGATCATCCCGACCATCGCAGCTACCGATGCCCCGTGCAGTGCCTGCGCCATCGTGTATACACCAGACGGTGTGGTCGAAATAATTAAATCATCATCAAAAAATCCCGAAATAGTCCTTGTGGACAGCAAAATTATTGCAAAATCCCCTGAACGTCTTCTGGTATCAGGCATGGGAGATGCACTGGCCACCTGGTTTGAAGCCGAAGCGTGCAGCCTGACAAAGGCACCCAACTGTGTCGACGGCACCTGCACCGAAGCCGCCCTTATGATCGCTCAAGCCTGTTATGAAAACCTTTTAGAATATGGCCTGGCTGCCATAGCCGCCTGCCGGGCAGATGCGGTAACACCGGCCATGGAAAAAATTATCGAGGCCAATATCCTTCTTTCGGGCCTGGGATTTGAAAGCGGGGGGCTGGCAGCAGCCCACTCCATTCACGACGGCCTGACCGCCCTGGAGGAAACCCACAGCTATTATCATGGCGAGAAAGTCGCTTTCGGAACGATTACACAACTGATTCTTCAAGATGCCGTATCGGATATGCTTGATGAAGTCATTGATTTTTGCATGTCCATCGGCCTACCGACAACACTTGCCCATCTCGGGCTTGGCGACAGCAACCGCCAAAAACTAATGCCCGTGGGCGAAAAAGCCTGCGCCAAAGGCACTTTTATGGTGAACATGCCGTTTCCTGTTACACCCGATGCCGTAGTTGACGCTATGCTGACGGCAGATGCCATGGGCAAAGAAGCCGTCTTATAAAGGTGACAATACAAAAAAGTTTCAAAAGATGGGGTTGGTTCTAGCTTCGGTCGCCTTTAGGACCAGCCCCCGCTTTTTATCAATTTTAGGTTTCCCACTTCTCCTTCCCAATGCAGGTTCGTCCTTTTATAAATTCCAAGAATTATCTTGCTATTTTTTAATGGAATGCGTAATAGTCTCCCGGCATAATCCTTTGCTGAATCCTTTACGGAAAAAATTTACTGTAACATGAAAAATTTTCTACCCAAATACTGGTTTTTCATCG
This sequence comes from uncultured Desulfobacteraceae bacterium, assembly GCA_964522985.1. Classification (GTDB taxonomy): domain Bacteria; phylum Desulfobacterota; class Desulfobacteria; order Desulfobacterales; family 4572-123; genus 4572-123. The sequence continues at coordinate 42,009 of CAZFXX010000002.1, read as the reverse complement.
GCATTGCCATCGTGTCCGTAATCGCATTTAATTTTCCGATCATCGGTATCAAAATAAAGCAGTGGAACCTGCTTAAAACCGGCATTTTTATCGCTTTTCTGATCACAGGCCTGCAGATGAAAACCAGCACGATCATCGATGAGGTCAGAAATTTCAAGACCTTGAGCTCTGCAATTCTTTCCTCCCTGGTCCTGATTCCGATGATTGCCTATGTTCTGGGAACTTTTTTCTTTAAAAATAATCCAGGCTTTCTGGTGGGAACGTGTATCGCAGCCGTTGTTCCGGCAACCATCGCCTCGGGCACCGTGCTGACCGCCATCGGCCGCGGTAACATCCCGTTGAGCCTCTTTATCTGTGTGGTCACCAATTTCCTTTCCATATTCACCATTCCGGTGGCATTGAACATTCTCCTTCAATTCGGCCACAGTATTGATCTGCCGGTGCTGAAGATGATGAAAAGCCTTCTGGTGATTGTGATGCTCCCTACCTTGCTGGGCCAGATTCTCAGGATAAAAATCAGCCGGGTCATCGCTCCTTTTAAAAAATATTTTTCAATATTCTCCCAACTGATTGTGCTGCTGATCATATTTAATGCCGTTGCCAGTTCAACGGGCAAAATATCCCAACTGGGATTTAAGATTATCTTTATTTTCATGTTTATGATTCTACTGCACGGCATCATCCTTTTGATGAACTTTGCCATCAGCCGCCTGATACGGCTGGACCAGCCTTCCACCACCGCTTTTACAATCCACACCTCCCAGAAAACACTGACCATCGCCTATATCGTCTGGGCCGGGTATTTCAGCGCCTCTTTCCCTGTCGCCATGATACCGCCTATTGTTTACCATCTCACCCAGATGATTATGGACACCATCCTTGCCCACCGCTTCAGAGCGGCAGCGGAAATGACTGACAATCCTCGTCTGGTTCCGAATTAAGAAAGATTGGATAGTATGCTGCTGCGGGAAAAGGTGGGAAAAATAGTGAAACTTCAACCTGCCATACTCAAGGCTGCCGCCAGAAGAAAAAGACCGGCCTCGGTGACTTCGGTCATGGCGCCGAGCATGTCACCGGTAATACACCCGATCCGGCGCCGGTAAAATATGAGTGTGTATGTGACAATGATGACGAACCCGAGATTCAGCGCGACGAAGCGCCATCCCAGAAAAAAGGATAACATTACTGGAATTAAAAGACCCCAAAAAGAACTGGCGACCAGTTTTTCTACGAAAACCCCGTGACCGGTTCCACCTTCGGACCGGCCGTACTCCAGAAAACGGATACCGAAAAGCATGGAACTTCTGGCATAAACGGGAATAATCAGGAGCAACAGGCTGCGGTGAATGGAAATTTCAGCCAAACCGGCCCATTTGACGGAGAGCCCGCAAAAAACAGCCACAAGCCCCATGGCACCAACCCGGCTGTCTTTCATGATGGCAAGGGCTTTTTCTTTTGGCCGGTTTCCGTAAAGCCCGTCCGCCGTATCTGCCAGACCATCCAGATGAAGAGACCCGGTTAACCAGATAAGAAGAATTACGTCCAGCAGCGAGACCACCATAGGGGACCAGATGTGAAGAATCACCATGTCAAAAACAGATACGATGCCCCCCAGTAAAAGACCCACCAGAGGGAAAAATGCAATCATTCCCATCGGGTCATACGTGCCGGGTTTTCCTATTGGAAGGATGGTAATAAACTGAATGGCGGCAATTAGTTTTTTCATTAAACGCTTCTTATTTCGTATTTTTTATTTAATCTTCACCGATATTCCGGCCACCATCCAGACCACCTCATCCGCACAGGCGGCCACCTTCTGATTGGAAAACCCGGTAGCGTCCCTGAACAGACGGGCCAGACGGTTTTCTGGAACAATACCCGTGCCGACTTCATTGGAAACCAGTATAATCGGACATTGAACGTTTTCAAGCGCCAGGGTCAAATCCGTCACATGCCGGTCGATGGTTTCAAAATCTTCGGTTTCCAACAGCAGATTACTCATCCAGAGCGTCAAACAATCGATGAGCATCAGATCATATTGGGTGCTTTTTTGCCGGATGGTATCTGCCAGGCGGACCGGGACTTCCAGGGTAATCCAGCTTGAACTGCGCTCCTGCCTGTGACGGGCTACCCGCTGGTTCATCTCCTCATCCCGGGGGATACACGTGGCAACAAAGGCCTTTTGGGTCCCAGGCACCTTTTCCGCCAGTTCAATCGCGTGCCGGCTTTTGCCGCTCCGGCAACCGCCGATTACAAATGTTATTTTTTTCATTTATTGTTTTTCCTAAATCAACTGCCACCCATGAGCAGAAACGCTGCTGCAAAGACAAAAAGGTTGTGATTTAATTAGTTGCCCTGCTTTAGCCCATCCAAAAGCCCTTTCTCCTCTAAAAACTGAACGACACGGGTTGTCTCTCCGGATCCCATTGTACCGCCCAAAGAGATCGCCACGGCGCAGGTTTCCAAAATCTCTTTCGCTGTAGCGCCCAAGGCCAACGCTTCCTCCGTTTGATAAAGTATGCATGCCCTGCAGCCGTGCACCAGAGCACCACTCAAGGCCATCAGTCGCTTGACTTTGCCGGATAGCGCACCGTCCTTATACACCGCCATAGGCAATTCATTATAGGCACGGGCGACATCAGGCATACATTTTTCATAGATTTCCCACATTTGGCCAATTTCCCCGATTAATTTTTCTTGCTGAGCCATTTTTTCCCTCCATGTTTAATGGTTTTCTGATTTTTTTTGATTTTAAAAAGAAGTGCCGCGTTTCTTAGTATATAGCCCGGCAAGGCTGATATAAAACGACCTTAATGCCAAATTCCGGCTACGGGTTTCGGGATCTACCCGGCTTGGATGATCGCCTTTACGGACATGACACAATCGGCTTCAGTTCAATCCGAGTTCCATAAGTTTCTCCTGCAGCGGAATACCGTCCGGATTCCACTGGCGCAGTTTGTAATAGACGCTGAGCATTTCATCCAAATGACAAACCATCCCCTTTGCGGGGCCGTCCGGCAAGGGTTCTTTCAGGATGCGGATGGGCAGATTGTCGTCTTTTCTCGAAAAACCGGCTTTCAACAGGAACATTCTTTCGGCGTTACAGATGCGCTCCCCCACCCGGACCAGCTCTTCCAGGGTATAATCGGCACCGGTTGCGGTGTTGACAAGATCCAGAATGCCGTCGGGACGAATATCCTTTGTAGGTGTGCATAAATTCCGGACTGAAAAAAATACGCACAGACCGGCAGCGTCAATGACGGCAAATACATCCTGGAAATCTTTGACGATCTGCGGTTTGTCCTCCCAGGTTTTGGGATCTATTAGCATGGGCACCCCCAGCAGTTCGATGTATGCCGGGTCACCGCGCATGTGGGATGCGCCGATGGGCGAAGTCGCGTAGGCCAGCCCCATGCCCTGCTCTCCCCTGGGGTCGTAGCCGGCAAATTCCAGGCCCTTGGAGACCATGGCCATTTCGGGGTGGCCGTATTTCCCGGCAAGCCTCAGACTGCCTTCGGCCAGCAATTCACCGAACCCTTCACGGATAGCTGTCTTTCGCGTAAATTCCACCAGGGCCTGGGCATCTCCGAATTTCAATCGCTTCCCCGTATCTGTTTCCGGCAGATACCCGCTTTCGGACAGCTCCATGGCACAGGCAAGGGTCGCTCCCATGCTGATGGTATCCATTCCCAGTTCGTTGCACAGGTAATTGGCCTTGGTCAGTGCGGCCATGTTATCGATACCGCACATGCTGCCCATGGAATAGATGGTTTCATATTCAGGGCCTTCTCCCCGACCTTGGAACTCCGGCTCATCCACCTTTGTCACCCGGCCGCACCCGATGGGGCAACTGAAGCATGCCTTGGAAGTGACCAGAAAATCCCGGGTGAGTGCCTGACCGCTGATGCGCTCCCAATTTTCAAAGGTGCCCTGCTGGCAGTTCCGGGTGGGCAGGCATCCGGCCGTCTGGGTACCGGTAATGGTCGCCGCCGTGCCATAGAGATTCAACCCGGACTTCCCCCCTTCTAATGAATCTTTAAATTTTTTGCGATACTTTTTATTGGCAGCCTTAAACCCTTCCGGGTCCCACAGTGCAACTTTGCCATCCCCCTTGACAACAATGGCCTTGAGGTTTTTCGAACCCATCACCGCACCGACCCCAGCACGCCCGGCAGCCCGATCCTTGTCATTCATTATGGCGGCAAAACGCACTAAATTTTCCCCGGCCGGGCCGATGCTGGCCACTTTTGCACTGGCGTTCGTCTCCCGGCGCAAAGCAGCATCTGTTTCATGGGTGGTTTTGCCCCAGATATGATCGGCCTGGCGCAACTCGATATGATCGTTGTTGATCCATAGATAAACAGGCCCTGATGCCCGTCCCTGGAATATCAGCAGATCAAGGCCTGCTTTTTTCAGTTCCGCGGGAAAATATCCACCGGTATTGGAACAGGTCAAGGCGCCGGTCAGAGGTGATTTGGTGGTCACCATGGCCCGCGCGGCAGTCGGTGCCTTTGTTCCGGTCAATGGACCCAGGCTGAAAATCAGGCGATTTTCCGGCTGCAGGGGATCACACGAGGGAGCTAACTCTTTCAGCAGATAGTATATTCCAAGACCTCTGCCTCCAAGATAATCCCTTGCAACATCCAGCGCTATTTTTTCCCAGGTTACTTTTCCATTGCTTAAATCTACCCTGAGAATTTTATTACTCCAGCCGTACATAGTTCACCTCCCGATTTTTGATGATTATGCTAAAATGATGGGGTGTCCTGCTATTTGTTGTCGGTTTCAGTTTTCAGTCTCCGGCATCTCAGTTGTTCCCAAGCACCTCCTCAACCGCTTGCTCAAGGGCAGCGACAATAAAATCTATCTGCTCACCGGACATGGTAAAGGGCGGACCGTAGATGATAGCGTCCCCGTTGCTTCCTGCAAAGCCGGAGGCGCTGTACGCCAGCACCTTGCGGTCAAACAGATTTTTCCAGATCCTTTCTGCTATTTTCTCTTTGCGGGGATAGGGCTCGAGTGTGGTTTTATCCCGGACGAATTCAATCCCCCATAAAAAACCCTTGCCGCGGATATCGGCAACATGAGGATGGCCGGACAGGGCCTGGTTTAATTTTTGTTCAATAATTTTTCCATAGCGATCAACCCGATGGATCAGATTTTCTTTTTCGATAATGCGGATTACGGCATTTGCGGCGGCGGCAGCGACGTTGTGGTGCGAAAAGGTACCCCCATGCACAAAGTGTCCGCTGCCGTTGCAGATCGCGTCGAAATGCCGCCCCTGAACCCCTACGGCGGAAATGGCGATGGTGCCGCCCCCCAGGCCTTTGCCCATGGTGATCAGATCGGGGACCACGCCGTAATGTTCGGCGGCAAACCAGCGTCCGGTGCGGCCAAGGCCGCACAGTATTTCATCAAGGATCAGCAGTACATTGTAGTGATCACAGATTTTACGAATCGTTTCGAAATAGCCCGGCGGAGGAGGCGCTGCGGCCAGGGTAGCGCCGGAGACGGTTTCCGCGATAAAGGCCGAGACGGTTTCCGGTCCGAGGTTTTCTATGGCTTCCTCAAGGGCCAGGGCACACTTGAGTTTGCAGTCCGGATAGTGCAGACCAAATGAACAGCGCAGGCAATAGGGTGCGGGAATGTGGCAGACATCTTTCAACATCGGGGCATAGGGCGATCGAAACGCTGTACGCCCGGTGGCAGCCAGAGCGCCGAGGGTCAGCCCGTGATAGGATTGCCATCTTGAAATGAGTTGAAAGCGCTGGGGACGCCCGTTTTCCAGGTGAATCTGCCGGGCCATCTTAATGGCCGTTTCCACCGCTTCGGCACCGCCGGACATAAAATAGAACCGATCGATGCCCGGCGGCGAATGAGCGGCAAGTGATGCGGCCAGATCCTCGACAGCCGAGGTGGTAAACATGGTGGGATGGGTGTAATCGCAATTGAGAATCTGATTATAAATCGCCTCTGCAATCTCTTTACGGCCATGGCCCAGGTTTACGACCAGCGGACCGCCGCTGGCGTCCAGATAGCGGTTGCCTTGATCGTCATGGATCCAAAGATCTTGAGCCTTTGTCGCCAGCGGAAGACAACGATCAAGTTTGCGGTGAAAAACATTACCTTTTATTTCCATATTGATTAATTCTGATAAAATCGTTATAATCGGTAAACACCATGCTGTTCTTTTGAAAGAATCAATCTCAAGAATGCAAAATATATGACGAGATAAAATTCTATTATCATTTTGAATAAAATCGAGACAGACTCAATTCATCAAGAGAGATGGCTGTTTTACCTTCACATATCAATTCCTGAATCAATTTCCCGGATCCGGGCCCCAGACCAACACCATGTCCATTATGACCACACGCCATGATGAATCCTTCGATCCCATCGACTTTACCCAGAATCGGCAGGTCGTCATCCGTATGGGGAAAAAAATTCGCATAGGAACGAATTACACGAACATTTTTCAACGACGGCATGGAACCGACATTTACTCTTGCCATGAGCTCTATCTCTTCCTGACTAGTCCTTTGATCGTATCCTGCGTTCCGCCAACTGTTTCCAATCAGCAAATTCCCCGAGGTTTGTTGACTTACGATAAGACCACATCCCAGTTCTCCTTTTTCCCCTGCATCTTCTTCTACCATATAAGAAGCACCCATTATTGGGTGAGATACGCAAGGCGGCAACTGTTCAGTGACCAAAACAGCCATTTGAAAGGGAGTGATCGGCACTTTGAGCCCGACCATCGCCCCAATGGCGCCTCCCCAGGTTCCTGCAGCATTCACTGCAGTATTGGTTTTAATTGTCCCCTTATCCGTAATAACCCCCTTGACTTTACCACCCATAACTTCAATTCCCAGGACTTCTGTATGGTGACAGATTATTGCGCCAAGTTTTTTGGCTTGTAAATTTAATGCTACCCCGAGAAAAATAGGGTTGGTGGTTCCATCAACTGGACTGAAAACAGCACCGATGGTTTTTTCCTTTGAAAGAAGAGGTTCTAATTCCAGTGTTTGTTTAGCATCAATTATTTCCAGCGGAAATCCGTCTTCAGTTCTTTTCCGGACATGGTCCTCGACATAAGACATCTGTTTTTCGTCATTTATGACAAGCAGCCCGCCATTGCATACATATTCAAAATCCATGTCCAGTTCTTTTTGAAGCTGCTGATGCAATCTACGGCTATGCATGGACAGCCTGATATCGATTCCCGCCTTTCTCGTTATTGTCCATACAAAAGCGGAATTGGCTGCAGATGCTTCCCCTGATTGATAACCTTTTTCAACCAGGACAACGTCTATTCCGGCTTGTGCTAAAAAATAGGCAGTAGAAGAACCAATGACCCCGCCTCCGATAACAACGACTTCAGCTTCTTCAGGAAACATATAAAGCATCCTTGTTTTTTTGTTAGATTTCCAACTTTTGTTGTCCGGCAGCCAGCACACCAAGGGCTATCGGCTTGATTGGTGGTCGTGGATTCAAATATCCATGTCCCTCAGGGGAAGTGTTCGAATGATTCCTTAGAATCTCAATCAAAGCAGGCCCGCACATTCGACCTTCACACGGCCCCATGCCCACACGCGTTTTTCGCTTGAGGTCCTTTACCTGGGTCGTGCTATCCGCCATTGCTGTTTTAATTTCCTTGAGCGTGATCTCCTCACATCGACATATGACGGTATCATCCCTTGCCAATTCGTAAAGACCTGCCCTCGGCATACTGATTTGGTCAAGCACCTTGCGTAATCGGTTGTATCTGTTCAAACGCTTTCGGGCGTGTTTTATAGACTTGTCGGCAAAAGCTTTTGAAATACGCTCCAGAGAGCAGGCTATAGCCGTACCTGCAATACGACCCTGCTCAATGGCAACCTTGCTTCCGGCCACTCCGGCACCGTCACCAACCGCATAGATTCCCGGTACCGTGGTTTCCATGTTCTCGTTGCGCACCGGAATATAACCACCGAGAAGATTATCATATTTATGTTCGCATTCTGCTAGCATGGTTAACTCTGTTGAGGGAACAAGGCCGTATCCCGAACAGATGGTGTCTACTTTTACGGTACGCTCCGTACCGGGTTTTGGTCTCCAGTTTTCATCAACTTTTGCAAATACGGCTTCTTCCACTTGACCATCACCACGTGCTTCAAGGATAATATGATTGTGCAACAGGGGAACACCGGATTTTTGAATACTGCGCAGGTATTTCCAGCCTTCCTTTAGGTAATCCCAGTTTCCCCATATCCCTCTCAGGCCCTGGAACCAATTCTTGTTGAGATTGCCTGCTTCAAGGATAGCCTCGATTTTGCCCCCGGCAGCAAGGATCTGGTGTGCAAGCACAAGTTGCAGCGGCCCTGTGCCGGCAATCAGTATTTTTTTACCAGGAAGGATACGCTCTGTTTTGACTAACTTTTGCGCTCCCCCTGCAGTCAGAACACCGGGCAATGTCCATCCCGGGAAAGGAACCGGCCGATCGTAAGCACCATTTGCCACAAGCAATTTCCCGTAACTGAGACTTGAAGAAAAACCATTGCGGGCGAACGCCAGCGTATTGTTATCAAATATCCCCCAAACTGTGGCGTTATTCATATATTTGATTTTATCACCCAGGGAACTGAATTGATTCAACAGGTCCAGACCCTTTTCGTAATCCCCTCCCAATACCTCGGGATCGGTTACTTTAAAACCTTTTTCAAACTGACGGTAGATTTGTCCTCCAGGTCTCGGATTTTCATCCAGCAGCGTTACCATTACCCCGGCTTTTGCAGCTTCAATGGCCGCGACAATACCGCCCGGCCCTCCACCGATGATTGCAAGTTCCGCTTCTTTCAATTTTCAATTCCCCTTTTCTTCTCACTTTTTTGGGTTTCAACCCGACATCCCGGAGTGGCAAGTGTCTGGCATGCCTGGGTATTAGCTACGCCATTTATTACCATCCGACACTCCTGGCACAGCCCTATACCGCAATACAGACCCCGGGGGCGTTTTTTTTTATCTGTATAACGAAGGGTCCGCTGACCCGCGGCCATTAAAGCGGCCCCGACGGTTTCCCCCTGGTAAGCAATGATCTTCTTTCCATCTACCGTTATTTCAAATGGCGCGCCTTTTTCCACACCTTTGTGCACTCTTTTATCTTCCAGACCCATGGTTAAATTCCTCTCTCGAAACACTGTTTCTTTTCAGCATTCGCACAAAAACAAGTTGGTAATTTTAAATGTTGCGACGCCTGACCGGCAAGGCGCGAAGGCGCAGGCATACGGAAATATCCATAAATCCATGCTATTCTCATGGCCCCGGTTGCGGCAATGGGATGGCCTAAGGAGATGCCCGATCCATTGACGTTTACTTTTGCTTCAAGATCATCATTTGTAATGCCCATTAGATTGGCGTCCGCCGGCACCTGGGAAGCAAAGGCTTCCTGAATTTCGATCAAATCGATGTCCGAGATGCACAGATCGGCTTTTCTTAGAGCCTTATTCACGGATACGGGAACCGCCGGGTACGTCAGAGCTGAATCGGATGCAGCTACCGCAAATGATCACAAAACGGCCATAGGTTCGATGCCCAATTCTTCGGCCTTGGTTTCCGTCATGACCACCACCGCGGCTGCGCCGTCATTTTCCGTAGAGGAGTTTCCCGCCGTACAGATCCCTTCCGGATAAACAGCCGGCAGCTTCGACAGTTTCTCCGCCGATGTGTTGCAACGCGGCGACTCATCCGTATCAATCACCAGCAAAGGCCCCTTGGCATAAATCCCCATTTTTTTTCTTTTCGACCGCCGGCACCTCGCGTAAGGCCCCAAGATATCGCCCTATGGGCGTACGAGCTGCACTCACAATGACAATATTTTCTATTTCCATCGCATTATTTCCTTTTTTTCCGTTTTGAATAGAGTTCTTGCGGAACCGGTTTTCTTCGAATGCTGCAACGCGCCTAAAAACCTGGTGGCCCGGCAGTGTTACCGCCAGGAAAAACCTTGAGTAACCGATTGCCACGTCGCAATGCAGTAAAGTTAAATCATTAGGACAAAGTTGAATAATGCCCGGCTATATTCTTTTCCAAAACAATGATTCTGCATTATTTTCCAGACACACCCAATTCCTCTTCCGCACTTTTAACAATCGATCGGATATTTTCAATAACGTTTTCAGGCAGTGGCTCCGGCTGGTATGTTTCCAGAATTGCCTTCGCTTTCTCGCGTGATCTCTGGTATATATCTTTTCCACCCAAGGCTTGCCATGCGTCTCGTGTTCTCCGGTCGATCAGTTGTGATTGTGATGCCGTTTTCATATGTTTAAATGTATGAGCATGGCTTATAAAATCCTTAAAAGGTCCTATCTCTTTAATCACATCGACAGCCAGTGTTTCGTCATTGACAGGGATTCCTTCGACCATATGCTTAATCATACTGGCAAACTCATTATCCATAACCAGTTGGCTATAATCGAAAGTAATGCCACTTTCTATCATTCCCAACCCATATATAACGTTGGCCCCTGCCAACGCTGCTGAGAGGGCGGTGAGCGTCTTTTCATGACCGGTCTGGGCATCAGAAGTTTTGTTATCGCTCTATCCACCGGCAACAAAGCATGGCAAACTATAGTAGCGCGCTAAACGCGCCACGGCCGCACTTATCTTGGCTAATTCAGGGGTACCGACCGATGCAGAGGCAAATCTCAAATCCAAGGCGCACGTCGAACTCCCATAAACCACAGGTGCTCCTTTGCGCGTTAGCTGATTAAGGACAAGGGCCGAGAGGACTTCACTATTATGAACGACCAGAGTTCCGGCCAGGGTAACCGGAGTCGATCCGCCGGACATGGCCATCGAGCATATGTTAAGACCCAGGCCGGACCGAGCAGCCTCAATGACGATTTCACAGAATTCTCTTGGTAGTTTGAGAGGGCTTATTGGAGAAGTCAGAAATGTCAGCAATGGACGCTCTTTTAGTTTGTCTTTGCCTCCAACGATAGCTGCGCACATTTCCACAATTTTTCTGGCCAGGTAACCATTTTGAGGCCCCAACCAATGGTGTTTCGTCGTATTGGTCAGAGATGCTTCGGCGTTATGGAGTGATTGCACTTCAGGTGGCTTATCAAGGGACCCCACGGCTCTTTCATAGGTATCCACATTGCTCAGATAGTCTATAATTTTAGCAGCATCTTTGGCATCTGATTTAGTGGTCTCTCTGAGCTCACCGGTGTAGAGGTCCTTGATAACGATTCCTTCACCAAAGTTAGTGAATGAAACCCGATTATTTCCCAGAACGATATCTCTCTCAGGAATTCGTCCAGCTGCAATAAATTTTGAAGGAGCTGAACGGATTGCATCTTCCACCAAATAAGAGGGGAATTTTACAATTTTATTTTTTGAATCAATAATGGCTCCACCGCCATGAAGTACCTCCATAGCCTCTTCATCTTCAACGAATACACCCGTTTTTTCGAGAACTTCTAAAGTGGCCAGATGTATTTCATTGCACTCATCATCGTTAAAGACGTTAAGGCTAAAACCTCCACTTTGTTTTTTACCCGCTTGTAAATTTCGTTTCATGGATACACCTCTATCAACTTCCATCGCCCGACCTCGAGCAACTGTTAGTTTTGAGTTTGTTTACTACTTCCAAAAATTGTGAGAGCCCGACAACTATTTGATTATAATATTTTTTCCTGGTTTCACCTCCTTGACCGAAAAGGGTGTACAACCCTTTTCGGTATTTTATTCCCAAATACCCCTTGCCATAGCGGGATAAAGGATTAACGCGTCCCTATCGGAGAAATTTGTCTCCTCGTCAGCATGGCGGTCGTTGACCAGAGCCATCTTTTGCACATTGAAAGGAATGTTTAAAAATTCAACGACGCTGCCGGCGGTATCTCCAAAATTACAGTCGAGCTGAAAAGTACCTGCCTCGCCTGAGGGCGCATATTTCCAAAGGTTGACCATCAGTTGGTTTTGTATTTTCATTATCGGGCCTCGGCTAAAGCTTTACCGGGTTTTACATGATACTTCATTTCGCATAGTCAATAGATTTAGCCCCGCTGACATTTTGTAGCTTGAAAAAGCTTTTTCGAGACCATCAGTTGTGGCCATATAGATAAAACCTTAACGGGACTTTCGGACCTCGGTATAAATTTGCTCGACCGGGGTCCATTCATCGAGCACCTGCTCTCCAAAAATAACCATGGTATGGAGCGGTTCCTTTCCGAGACTATCAATGCCATGAACAATATTCGGCTCGAGATAGAGGGCCGATCCCGGGGTGATAACATATTCTGAATCAGCCACGTACATAACGCCATGTCCGGAAATAATATAATAAACTTCAGTATCAAAGATAGATGCAGCCATCTCCTGGGTATTTCCTCGTTTTCGGTCAAACAAATATTGGGATTTCAATTTGTACCCTTTTGATAATTCTACAGGTACCCATGTCTCAAATTCATCACTGATGGCCCAACGAGTTTTGGGCTTATTGAGAATGTCGACTAAATTTACCTCTACCTCGGAAGCAAGTTTTCTGTCAAGTATCTGGGGCACTTCAGGGCACGAATAGGTGTAAATTATTGTAAAGGTTCCGAGCCAAGCGCTTCGATTGAATGGGGTTTGTTTGCAGGAAAAAACGCGCCTGAGTTTGACTCCAGTTCGACAGTCTGTTTTCCCAATCTAACTTTTGCTTTTCCTGAAAGGAAATGTAGCGCCAACTCATGGCGGTGGGTATGCGGTGGGAGTTTCCCACCACCAGCAACCTCAGCAAATCCGAAGATGTATTCCCTTGAGCCGCCTTTATGTCTATTTAAAAGTTCTTTAAAGAGATATGCCCGCCACGCCTGTTCAGGCAAGGTCTGCCATTCGGTTTCATCGACATGAAAGTGAATATTCTCCATAGCTATCTCTCCTTTTGCGAGAGTAATTCGTTTTATGGTATTTTTATCGGCCAGTCTCGATAAATTTATCCAGCCCTAAATCATGCAGCTTATCTTCACCAGGTATGCCGTCGTTGCTCCACCCTCTGAGTTTATAATATTGATCCAGCATCTCGTCCAAGTGGCAGACCAGGCCCTTGGCCGGTCCACTGGGCATCGGCTCTTCGGTCATTCTTGGCGGCAAACTGTCGTCTTTTCTGGAAAACCCGGCTTTAACAAGAAACAACCGCTCCGCATTAAAGATCCGCTCACCTGCTTTTTCCAACTCCTCCAAGGTATAATTGGCACCGGTAGCAGCGTTGAGAAATTCCATAATGGGCCTGGGGCGGATCTCCAGTGTGGGTTCAACCAAGTACCGGATGGAAAAGAAAACACATATGCCGGCAGCATCAAAAATAGAGAAAACATCCTGCCATTTGACCATTATCGGCGGTTTGTCGTACCAGGTCTGGGGGTCAAGTTTGACGGGAACGCCCAGCAGTTCAAAATAAGGCGAATCCGCCCGCATGTGGGAAGCCCCAATGGGTGAAGTGGCATATCCAAGACCCATTCCTTGGCAACCTCTGGGATCATAGCCAGCAAAATCCTGCCCCTTTGAAACCATGGCCAATTCAGGATGCCCGTAGCGAGTTGCCATCCTCAGGCTGCCTTCCGCCAGGATCTCACCAAACCCTTCCCGATATCCGGTTTGACGGGTTAATTCTACCATGGCTTCTCCATTTCCCCATTGTAGAGACCGCCCGATTTCAGATTCTTTCAAATACCCCTTTTCTACAAGCTCCATGGCACAGGCAATGACCGATCCCATACCGATGGTGTCCATTCCCAATTCATTGCATATGTAGTTGGCCTTGGTAAGAGGAGCCAGATCATCCACGCCGCAGTCGGATCCAAAAGAATAGATCGTCTCATACTCGGGTCCTTCCCCCTCACCCTTAAATGGGCCGTCGGGTATCTTGGTCAACCTGCCGCAGCCAATGGGGCAGCTGTAACAAGCTTTTGCTTTGACAAGATACTTTTCAGTCAGTGCTTCACCAGAGATGGATTCCCATCCGTCAAAGGTTCCATATTGGAAATTACGCGTCGGAAACAGACCGTTTGCCTGGGTACCTACCGAAGTAATCGCTGTGCCATATACTCTCAGGGGATAAGGGTTGCCTTTCGTAACTTCCTTAAACACCCCTCGGTATTTGGCATTAACCTGTTTAAATTTCTCCTCGTCTGCCATGGGCACTTTTCTTTTACCACGTACGACCAGGCCCTTCAGTTTTTTAGCACCCATAACCGTTCCAACGCCTGATCGGCCGGCAGCACGATTTTTATCGTTCATAATTGAAGCGAAAAGGACCTGTTTTTCCCCTGCCGGCCCGATGACGGATGTTTTCGCTTTGGCATCCGTCTCCGCTCGCAAGGCATAATCGGTTTCGTGCGTTGTTTTACCCCACAGATGTTTTGCGGATCTGAGTTCAGCTTCATCACCTTTGATCCAGAGATAAACCGGTTCGGCTGCTTGACCCTCGATGATGACCACGTCATAGCCGGCTTTTTTGAGTTCCGCAGGGAAATACCCCCCTGAATTGGAACAGGTCAGAGCACCTGTCAATGGAGATTTAGTCGTGACCATGTATCTTGCCCCGGTTGGCGCACGGGTCCCCGTCAAAGGCCCGGTAGTCATGATCAGCTTGTTGGTAGGCCCTAAGGGGTCACAAGTCGGTTCGACTTCCTTTAGCATATAATAGACACCCAAACCTCGCCCGCCGATATAATCTCTTGCGATCTTAGAATCCTGCTTCTCACGGCTGATATTGCCAGTAGTCAGATTGACCCGCAGAATCCTGTTCGTCCATCCATACATATTTTACCTCCTGCCTACCGAATGCCCTTTATGTGATCGAATCGCTTTGCTTGAACTATAACTTTTATGAATTACCATGAGGTTACCCCAGGGTTTCCGTCAATGCCTGAGCGATAGCATTAACGATAACATCCATCTCATCTTCTCCAATGATAAAGGAGGGGCCGATTAGCAAAGCATCTCCATCCGTTCCGGCAAGACCGGTTGACTTGTACATGACGACACCTTTTTGAAAGATGCTTTCCCAAAGTTTTTCAACTACTTTTTCCCGGCGCGAGAAAGGTTCAAGGGTCTCCTTGTTCTTTACAAATTCAACCCCCCAGAGAAAGCCTATCCCCCGGATATCGGCAACGTTAGGATGATCGGAGAGGCCCCTTCTCAATTTTTCGCCGAAAATTTCTCCATAACGGGCTGCGCGTTCCACAAGCTTTTCCCTTTCAAGGATACGAATAACGGCTAAACCGGCGGCCGCGGCCGGGCCATGGTGAGTGAAAGTACCGCCATGAACAAAGATGCCGCTTTCCCGGCAAATGGCCTCATAATGTTTGGACTGCACCCCCACGGCGGAAAGAGCGATCGCGCCGCCACCCAATCCCTTGCCCATGGTCACGATATCCGGAACCACTCCAAAGTGCTCGGATGCAAACCAGCGGCCGGTTCTGCCCAGCCCGCACATAACCTCGTCGAGAATAAGCAATACATTGTATTGATCACAAATCTTCCGGATGATGGAAAAGTACTCGGGGGGTGGCGGGTATGCCGCCAGAGTCCCTCCGCTCACCGTTTCCGCCAGAAAAGCGGAGACAGTCTCCGGCCCGGCATTTTGAATCGTTTCCTCAAGGGCCAGGGCACAGCGACAACCGCATTCCGGATATTTCAGACCGTATGAGCACCTGAGACAGTATGGCGGTGGAATATGTATGGCATCATTCAAGAACGGAACATATGGACTTCGGAAAGTCGTACGGCCCGTCGCGGACAATGCGCCCATGGTCAGTCCATGGTAGGATTTCCAGCGGGAGATGAGCCGAATTCGGTGAGGTCGGCCGTTATCCAGATGAATTTGCCTTGCCATCTTGATGGCGGTCTCTATCGCCTCGCCGCCGCCGGAAAGAAAATAAAAACGTTCAATGCCCGAAGGCGCGTGCTTTGCCAGGCCATCCGCCAGTTTTTCCACTACGGAAGTCGAAAAAATAGTGGGGTGTACATAATCGCTTCGAAGAATCTGATCATAAACAGCTCGTGCGATTTCCTCTCTGCAATGGCCTGTGTTTAAAACAATGGCTCCCCCACTGGCATCAAGATAGCGGTGGCCTTTTGAATCTTCAATCCACATTCCTTCGGCTTTTTCAACCATGGGCAAGGGGCTTCCCAATCGACGATGGAAAACGTGCCCTGGAAGATTTCTCATGATATTTTCCTTTCGCAATTTTTTACGTATTTATTAATTTTTCCAATCACCAGCCCTCCGGTAAAAATAGATGCTTAAACTGTTAATCGCTCAGAGCGATTATTTTATCGGCTACCATAAAAAGGCAATGCGGTGA
This sequence comes from uncultured Desulfobacteraceae bacterium, assembly GCA_964522985.1. GTDB lineage: Bacteria > Desulfobacterota > Desulfobacteria > Desulfobacterales > 4572-123 > 4572-123. Next base: position 25,675 of record CAZFXX010000002.1, on the reverse strand, counting down.
TTCCGAAAAACAGATGAGTTAACGGCCCTATCCGTAAATACTCCGACCGGGTAGACGTGCAAAATGTTTCAGCAGCACATCCAGTGCCCGCAGGATATGCTGGCGCATGATCAGGCTGGCCCTGTGGGCGTCCTTATCTTTCACCGCCGCAATAATGGCCTCATGATCGCCGAGATAATCACTGAAAGAAGACACCATCAAGGAAGTGTAGCGATATCGCAGAATGCGCTGTCTCATCTCCTGAATCTGTTCCACGAGTTTGAGATTACCGCTTTTTTCCCAAAAAAAGCGATGAAACTGCATGTTTTTCCGGGTCCAGGCCTGCAGGCAATCCTCTTCATCGTTGGCGACAATTTTGGCCATATCCTGATTGATTGCCGTCAGAGCTGTCACATCGCTCGGGTTTAAACCGGGAATGGCCCATTCAACTGCCTTGCTCTCAAGCATGGCGACCAGGGTATAATAATCCCTGAGGTCCTGAACGGAAATTTTGGTCACCACGGCACCCTTGTTGGGGATCAACTCGACAAACCCTTCGCGGTTCAATTGTGTGAACGCTTCCCTGACCGGGCCGCGGCTTGCCCCGAACTCTTTGCACAGATTCGCTTCAACTAGGCGCTCGCCAGGGCTCAGGCTTTCATCGATGATCGCTTTTCGAATGCCGCGATAAATATCCTCTTTAACACTCATGCCACCTCGTCAATTCAGTCCTTGGACCGTTCCACTATGGCGCATATGCCCTGCCCGCCGCCTCCGCAGATCGTTTCCAGGCCGTAGTGCGCCTTTTGACGCTGCATTTCATGTAGCAGACTCACCATGCGCATGGTACCGGTAGCCGCAATGGGGTGTCCCAGGGAAATGCCTGAACCGTTAATGTTCACCTTTTCATTGAGTTGGGCTTTATCAAGGCCCATAAGTTTAGCGTCGGCCAGCACTTGGACGGCAAATGCTTCCTGAATCTCAATCAGGTCCATATCCGCTATTGACAGCTTGGCTTTATCCAACGCTTTGGTCACCGCTGCAGGTACAGCCGGATAGGTCAGGGTGGGATCGGCAGCAGCCACGCCAAAGCCTCTGAGGGTGCCCAGCGGCGTGATGCCCATTTGTGCCGCTCGTTCACGGGACATGAGAACCACCACCGCCGCACCGTCGTTTTCAGTCGATGAGTTGCCGGCCGTGCAGACCCCGTCGGGGTATACGGTTTTGAGCCGGGACAATTTTTCAAAATTCGTGTTGCGTCGGGGCGGTTCATCGGTGTCGACCACCAGTTCGGGCCCTTTTTTCTGCGGGACCCGGACCGGGACGATTTCATCTTTGAACTTGCCGGAATCGATGGCGGCACAGGCTTTTTGCTGACTGCGCATGGACCATTCGTCAGCCGCCTTGCGTGTTATGGATTCGGCTTTAGCGGCAGCTTCGGCCCAGGACATCATGGAGTTGAGTTCTCCAAAACGCCTGATTGGCTGACTCATCACCCGGGCGCGCTGGATGCGGTCGAAAATTGGAAGCCCCCACATGGAAAGAGAGCCGTGGCCCCGGGGCATAAATCCCCATTTGGCATCATTTCGGCCGCCTACCCCTGATTTAATGAATTCTCCGGGAATATAAAATTCAGCCGTACTCATGCTTTCGACGCCGCCTGCAACGATGATGTCGGCATATCCGCTCATGATCTTGGCAGCACCGAAACAAATGGAATCAAGTCCGGAACAACAGCGCCGGTCCAGAGTAATACCGGGGATGTCCACCGGCCAGTCTGCCGCCAGCAGCGCCACGCGGGCAATATTGACATATTCCCCGCTTTGGTAAGACTGGCCCAGGATAACTTCATCCACTCCGGCCGGATCAAGATTGATGCGCGCAAGCACTTCATTCAAGACCAGAGCCGCCAAATCATAGGCCGCAATTTCACGAAAAGCGCCCAGGTAGCTGCCGATAGGACTTCGCACCGCACTTACAATAACCACTTCTTTCATCATGCTTCCTCCTGCATTTGGAAAAAACGAAAATAGCCTTTACTTGGAATAGATCCCCTTGGGATCGAGTTCCTCTCTAATAATGCGTAATTCTTCGTCGGTCGGCGAATCGACATTTTTGAGATTGGGCGCTATTTTCAAAGGCCAGCTTATTTCGGCCTGAATCTGCTCCACGGTAACCCCCGGGCGTATATCTGCAAGGGTCATTTCACCGGTTGTCTTGTCAAAGTGGAAGGTCCCCATGTCAGAAACCAGGAGTTGGGGGCCGGATCCAGGAATGCCCATGGCTTCACGTTCACCAGGTTTTCCGCTCAAATGACCGGGACTGGTTAGAAAATCAAGCTTTTCAACAAAAGCACGTTTTTTCAAACGCATGATTAAAAATATTTTTTGGGCATGGATGGCAATTTCACAGGCCCCGCCACTTCCGGGCAGGCGTACCTTGGGGTTATGATAATCGCCGATCACAGTGGAGTTAAGGTTGCCGAAACGATCGATTTGGGCAGCACCTATGAAAGCCACCTGTATGCGACCGGCCTGTAGATAGTTCATGAACAGATCGTTCTGGGGACAGGATAGAGTCGCACCGCTGACCAGGGTCGGATCCCCGATGGAAAGCGGTGAACGCGCCGGTCGCGCACCAAATATGCCGGACTCGTATACCATCTCAATTTCGGGGGCAACGGTTCGGCGGGCCAGATTGCAGGCGACACCGGGGAGGCCGACGCCCACAAAAACAATTTTTTCGCCGGCCAGCGCACGGGCCGAAGCGGTAATCATGAATTCAGAAGGGGAATACTCAGTCATATCAATTCCTCTCATGCCGATTAGTAAAGAATCATAGTCCAAAAGGCCAGGCTTTTCAGGGCAAAATAAAAAACGCGCCGGTTATTTATACTCGCCGTAATTAACAGGTTTGGAATAGGCCTCACCGGCTGACAATCTTTGCCATATATCCGGCTGCTCCGCCTCCAGTTTTGCCAAATATTCCTTCCAGTCCTTAACTCCGTAAACCCATTTATCGAGCCATTGCCGGGTTTTTTCTTCATCCCGCGACAATTTAGACCACTTGAGATAAAAATCATTGTCACGATCGTAATATCCCTGGACATAGGAGGGATGGGTTCCGAAAGGCTGATGAACCAGCGCATCTACTGCAAGGTTGGGAATCACCGTTCGGTTGGGATCGCTACGGACGACTTCTTCGTCAACGATCTCTTCAACCACTACCACCAGGTGCCGTGATGCAAAGGCCACCTCTTTTTGGGACCCCAACAGTCCCCACATCTGGATGTTACCCATCATATCGGCCCGCTGGGCGTGGATGATTGCCACGTCCGGGTTCAGAGGCGGTACCACGGCAATGGATTTGCCGTCATAGGGGCTTTTGATAAATTTTATTTTCGGATTTACACTGGGCAGTTCATCGCCGATGTAACTGTGGAGAGGGAAAAACGGCAGTCGCGCCGCCCCCGCCATGTAACGGCAGATGGTGCCGAAATGGGAGTACTCTTCGATCTCCAGTTGGTTGGGTATCCCTTTTTCAATGGCGCGGCGAATGCAATACAGGGGGCCCACACCGGGATTGCCGAGATAGCTGAAGATGAGCTTGCAGGCGCAGCCAGCAGCAACCATCTGGTCGTAGATCAGATCCGGCGTCATGCGGCACAGGGTCAAATCACGTCGTTTTTGACGAATAATCTCGTGCGCCGCTGAAAAGCAGATAAAGGCCGTAAACCCTTCAATTGCAATGGTTGCACCATCGTGAACATATTTTTCGATGGCATCTTTCATATTAAGCAGTTCCACAAATTTCTCCCTTTCAACAAAAGTTAATTGTTCAAATTAATTACTTGGTCATGATGAGCCCTTGTTGAGAGTTATGTGCTAAGGGCTCGCGCAAAAACAGGTTCACATTTTAAGCGCCGATGCATCCTGTCCGGCTGCGTTGCAAAAACTCGGAATATACCGAATATTCCTGCGTTTTTGCGCCTTGCCGGCCGGGCGCCTTAACACTAAAAATTTGTGACCTCATTTTTGCGCAAACCCTAAAATTCAAAACTAAAGTGATCGACAAATATGATTAACAAAATTGTTCAACAATTTTGTTAATATGCGAAGCGTCAGACATTGTCAAGAGAATTTTTTCAGCAATTCTCATTATGAAACAGAACAATGCCCAAATCCTTAGACTGGCTGTTTCTGCCAATATTTTTTCAATAGGTTACGAGCCACAGAAGTCGAATTGAAACCATAATGAAAATTACTGCGTTGGATGACAAAAGCTTGCCCGACATGGGGAAAGTTGATATAGCCGTTGAGTTCAGTTGTGGTCCAGATTTTGCGGATTTCGATCCGGCCATGGTCAGGCGGGTCGCACTGAACGAAATCGGGATCTTTCCGGTCTTCAAAATATAACGCGATGCCTTCAAAAAGTCCGGATTGGTTGTTCTTGACGGTGAAGTGATAATGAGCGTGACGTTCCCGGACCAGATAGTCGGCAATATCGCGCTGAGTCAAGAGGGCATCTGCGGTAACATCTTTGCCCTTAATATGGATGGCATCAAGGAGGGGGATGGCAGTTTTGATCTCGTTGGTACGTTTGAGTTTTTCACTGCCCTCTACAGGGGGCGGTCGGACTTTTTTTGGGTGTAGCAGGACTTGGTCAGATGACCGATGGCACTCATGATGTGGGCCTGACGGCCTTGATCATCGATGGCGTTGCACATGGTTTTTCCATCAATGGCCAGGCTTTCATCTTGCTGACCATAGGCTTGGTTCCAGCGCTGCAATGCAAGGTCGAGATGCACGGGATCTACGCGGATCAGTACATCACGGATGATGGACATGCTCGGTACGGTGTAGCGCTTGTTTTGGTATCGGCAGAGAAAACGTTTCCGGGCCTTTTCCATCGGGCAATCAGACGAAATTTCTGGGGTCAACCGGCAGACAGGTGGATCTGCCTGGCCAGTTTTATCGCTGTTTCCACGGCTTCACTGCCTCCGGAAAGAAAATAAAATCGATCCAGCCCGGCAGGTGTATGAACAGCCAGTGCCGAGGCCAGTTTTTCTGTAACGGGCGTGGCAAACATGGTGGGGTGAATATAATCGTAACTCAATATCTGATCTGAAACTGCCCGGGCGATCTCTTCTCTACCGTAGCCGACATTCACCACAACCGCACCGCCGCTGGCATCCAGATAGCGGCGGCCGGCTGTGTCCTGTATCCACACGCCTTCTGCTTTCATTGCCGGTGGCAGGGGCCGGTCCAGTCGTCGGGGAAATAGATTGCCACTGATTTTCTGATTTCCATCGGACATAAATCATGATCCTTTTTTTAAAATTTTCCGCTATAAAACGCCATGACCTGTTTAACCGCCAGGGCCGTTAGCCATGCACTGATAATACCGAAGATGGTAAACACCAGTGTAAAACGCCATCCGAAATAAACAATCATCACCGGTATCATGGCCGGCTTGACCGACCGGTTTGACAAGAAGTTGGCCGTATGAAAATTGGAAACGCCTTTTTCGCGCAGTGTTTTGACAAAGGGGTACCAGGCATAGATGGGGCCCATGGAGAGAATGCCGGCGCCGCTGGAAAGAACAATCCCTCTGAGCCCGGCCTTTTTTCCTAGAAAACGTGATATCATGGAGGGGTTGAGCAACAGGTTGAGCAACAAAATAATCACAAAAGCGATTGCCAGCGGCAAGGCCATCTGACCTGAAATATGCAGACTTGCATGCAGGGCCGCGGCAACGTTGCCGGGTGCGGCCGGAAAAACTGCAGCATAAATCAGAACAATGCAACCAGGAAAGATCCAAATGCGCAGGTCTTGACCCTGCCCCGACTTTTTGGGGTTGATTTTTCCCCGGATCATGGGAGCACCCCCACAAAAAAAACGGTCAACAGGGCCATGGGAATGCACAGTAAAAAGGCTGCCATTGTACGGGTAACAGCATAACGGCAGCCTAAAGCGGAAATCTCAACGGGCAGTTGAATAATCCCTACATTGACCCAGGCAAAAACAAAGGCGGTTACCACATAGAGGCTGACATCCATCTCCAGCAGGGTCTCACCGATAACATAGCTGTTGATCGGGTTGCCGGCAAGGATGCTTCCGGCCAAGGTACCGGCCAGCGCATCCAGGAGTTGATGGTGTTGAAAAACAGTAAGAATCAGTTTTTTTGAAACAAGCCCCTGAAAGAGTCCTGTCAGAAGGATGACACCGAGTAAAACCGGCGCCATTGTCCAAAACTGGTTGACGGCTTTTTTAAGGGCCTCAATTATCCTGATAGATGACAGTGGCCGTGAAGCGATTCCCTGTTTTTTATTTATGCCGGATCTGCCTGCCAGAAAGCCTTCAACCGCTTCTCGAGTTGTGCCGGTCACCCGGGTAACAACGTCAATGTCATTATCGGCAAGGGTAGCGGCAATACCCGGTGAAATAAAACCGACCAAAATCGTACAAACGTCCTGCTCCAGAATCAGGGTCAAAGATTGGATACCGGCCCCGGAGCCGGTTGAATCCAAAGCCGCTTTGAGGACTTCAAAGGCCATGGTTTCGGTATCAATAATCAGTAGATAGGGGGCAATGCCCAATTTTAAGGCTACCGGCGCATCCAGATTCGGTCCGGTTGCAGGTACGGCAATTTTCACGGCATATCCTCAGGATTAAAGCATTTAGTCCCCGATTGTTTCCAAAGGCGGTATTCCGTCGATGATGCCCACCTGAAACAGTAGAAACAGCGTTTATCCATCCTATAACAAATCGGCCCGAAGGTAACAATACTTTCAGGCCGATTTGTCTAAAAATTGTCGAATAAACTGCATAACAGCTGCTGCAAGACATGCTCAACTCCGTGGACCGAAAGCAGAGGTCGCATTGCATGTCC
>CAZFXX010000002.1:0-18795 GCA_964522985.1 uncultured Desulfobacteraceae bacterium | reverse complement strand
TGCCTGGCATGTTACCACTGCAAAAAACGGCATGTCGGCCAAAACGTTGGAACGCACACTTGGCGTCAGCTATCGCGTCGCGTGGACAATGTTGCAACGTTTTCGAGTGACAATGGTGAACGTCGAACGTAAACCCTTGTTGGGAGAAGTCGAAGTGGATGAAACATTGATCGGCGGCGTTCAACAGGGTGGCAAGCGTGGCCGTGGTGTCAGTAAAAGTGTGGTAGTAATTGCCGTGGAGATCAAGCAACCCAAAGGATTTGGACGGGTGCGGATGCGTCATATTCCTAACGCTTCCGGTGCCAGTCTGCTACCATTCATCCGCAACGTGGTGAGCTTCAAGGCGGTAGTACTTACGGATGGCTGGGGCGGGTACAATGGCCTGTCTAAAATGAGATACACACGAAAGGTAACCATTCTATCTTCTTCCGGTGACCCTGCTCACGTCTCCATGCCAGGCGTCCATCGAGTTGCGAGCCTGTTGAAACGGTGGATTCTTGGAACTCACCAAGGAGCTATTGTTCCAGCTCATCTGCAATCCTACTTGGAGGAATTTACTTTTCGGTTTAATCGGCGTACTTCCAGGAGCCGTGGCTTGGTATTCCGAAGGCTTCTTGAACACGCGGTGGTTACGAAGCCCGTCACTGAGATTGATGTCACACATGGGTACGACTGGGGTATCAGCGGGACATAGGTATAGGTGGAGCTAACCGACCACCCCCTTTCTATTATTGGCAATTCTTTTGCTTTTCAGGAAAAGCTGGGTTTCAAATGAGCGAGGGCCTGTATCTCAAAGCGGGCGCAAAGAAACGGTCCAACAGCGCCTCTTGGGGAATATTTATCCACTCAAAAATATAAAATAATGTCTGAACTAAAAATCAGTAATAACGTGCTCGAAAGACATTAAACCAATATTGCGGCATAAAGTTTTGTGTAAATTGAGATTTAAAAAGCAAGAGTTAAGCGGATCGGGTCACGAAATCAAGTCATTGAAAAATAATTTCTTTTAAATTTAATCGACGCGCTCTCAAACTCATCGTATAATAAATCCAGTCTGGCATTGGCTACGTCAACGGCATATTCTTTTTCCTCATCCTCATTTTTCGTTGCATAACAACCCAGACAACGCTGATAATTCCCGGTCCGACCAAGGGTCGTTACATTGAAATCACCGTTCAAAAAAGTCTGCGCATTTTTTTCATTTGCAAAGTGTTCAACGGCATCCACATGTTCAAGCATAACTTCTATCGAAACATCATTGCCTTCTCTGGCGATATTGATGTAGTCATGAATCATCAGCAGCGAGCCCTGTTCTTCGTGCAGGCCTTCGTATTTAACCATCATATCTTTCAGACTGAACAATTTTTCTTCAACAGTTACCCCGCCCTGTCTCAATCTGTAATAATCCCTTTGCAGATATCTGTTGGCAATCATCACCGCTTGGGACACGTGGGGACAAAGGTTGTTAGGACATCCCCGGGCATAGCATTTTCTGAACAAATATTCAGCACCGCCTGTGGTTCCTTTATAAAGGCAGAGAAAAATATGGGCCTGAAATTGATTGTTCTTGTGCCTGAAATCAACCGGAACAATTTCAAATTCGGGCCGGCAGGTGAGATCGACACCCTTTTTTTTCAGCTCGATGAGATCGGTCACCCGTTTTGGCATATCGGCTAATTTTAATTCATTCATTTCAATTCCCTCTCAAATTGATTTCAAACACAGTATTTGCTTGGACGTCTGGGATTAATACACAAACACCGCGTCAGATTCCATGGCCTCCAAATTCAACACCCCGGCGGATGAAGTTACCGCACCGTCAATGAGATCTTCCGCTTCATCAATATTGCGGTCCTCAATACAGGGAACGCATACCAACAGCTTTCCCTCCAGTTCTATAAAATCTTCAACCAGTTTTTTTAACGGTGGAAATCCACCAGGCGGCGTCATATTGTCCACATACCCTTTTTTTGCAAGATACACACCCGCGCCCTGAAGCACAAGAGTGGCCTTTATATCCATGGCCATGGCGGCATTCGCCATAACAAACGGCATGGCCGCTTTTTCCGTATTATCACTTGCGTGTGTGCAATAGTACATAATCTTTTCGACTTTTTCTTCCATTTCAACAAACTCCTTTTCATAATTAAATTGAGCGATTAGGTTTTAACTGTTAGCTATTAGTTTAATGATTACAGGATGTTTACTATTACAAACTTTCGCCTGTTGGGTATTATTTCTCATTAACGTAATGCCCTGATTTGTGAAGCTAAACGCTAATGACAAACCGCTAGTCACTCACAGCTTTGGATAAAATAAGTTTCAGCTGTTTTAGTCGGCATAACGTGCTAATACAGTAGATAAGTCTTCAACATTGGCACCGGCTTTTCTTAAATTTCCTATACAGATAGGGCACATGGATACGATGGTCTCTCCGGTGGATTCCAGTTCCGCCCGTCGGCGACCTCCGATTTCATTGGAGAGGCTCGGGGAGATGGATTCGGCCGGCCCACCGCAACAATTTGTAAAACTACCGGAATTTTCAAGATCAACGCATTCGATGTTCAAATTGGCCAGTACCTGTCGAGGAACATCGGAAAGCGACAGATAACGACCGTAGAAGCAAGGATCATGGAGGGTAACCTTGCCCGCACCATTCCCCCCACTTAAACGAGCTAGCTCAAAATAAGTTTTTACCTCAAAATGGATGCCGGTATATTTGGGGTAAAGAACCTTTAAGGCATAGGTGGTGTGGGGGTCCACGGTAATAATTTTTTTAATGCCGGCCCGTTTCAGCTTTTCGGCCACAAAGCTGGCGTGCTCGACAAAACCGGCCTGGTCCCCTAAGTCGTACAGCAAAATTCCGCTGTAATTGTCCAGTTCCGGCCGATAATTAAAATTGACATTGGATTTATTCAAAATTTTAACAACATTTTTCAAAATAGTATCGGCTTCACGTTTGCCTTTGCCGGGGGTCATTAAGGCCAGCCCGATACCGGCAAGGTATTTGGGGAAAAAGCGTGCATACGGCAGATAATTGGCCAGGTTGGTGTCTTCAAAGCGCTGTAAATAAAACGTGGATTTTTCAATGTACGGGGCCAGTTGATACATCATGCCGGTAAACAGCATTGCGTCACCCTCGCTTTTGACGCCAGCAGCTTTCCACCAGGTATTGCCCATGAATTTTGGAATGCCGAAGGGACTCCTGGTTTTTCTGACGTTTCCGGCAACAATGTCGATGATGTCCTTTGGGTTATACATTTCAGGATTTCCTCCAGTTCGCAACAACGTAGCGTTTCAAGCTCAACAGAATTTCACCGGGGTTGGCTTCTCTCGGGCAGGTCTGGGTACAGAGACCGCAGTGCAGGCAACGCCATAGTTCATTTGCATTTTCCAGAATGCGGTCCTTGGCCCCGATCTGGATATAACGAATCATCTTTCGCGGAAAATGTTCATAGATCAGGGGACAGATGGCTGTGCAGGTGCCGCAGTTAAAGCACGCCGAGGCCGTATCTTCCCCAAAGGGTTTTATTTCTTCAACAAAATTCGGATCTAATAAAGCCATATGTATTCTCCTTGACAGGGCCTCCTTCATCCACAGTTGATATCAGGACGAGGCCTGGGCTGTACGTTCAGTCAATGCATACCGGAAATACACGCCGTCTTTTTTAGCTTCGGCGATTTCTCCATATTTTTTCAGGGCCGCCATGTACCACAAAACCTGGTCGGTCGGCATCCCAGTGGCATCGGCCACTTCCGGCACGGTGCCGGGATTTTTTTCGAGGTACCCCTTGATTGCTTTTAAGGCCTTTTTCTGCGCTTTGACCCGGCTGGAAGCATTTCGAATCGAATCCTTGCGAGTGGCACGAAGCATTTTCATGGCAGTTTTTTTTTCATTTTGACGATTGTTTTCCTGACTCATGGTCTTCCCTCGTTAATTGATTGCCCCTGAACTGAGTGGTTTCCGGTTCAAAATTCAGGAGTCACATGTTACAACGTGAAGGCAACGGCGCAATAATGTCGGTCTAAATACCTTGTTTTTATCAGGCCGCCACGTCCTCGGCTACAATCCGGTCAACCATGGCCTCGTACTGCTTGAGGGTCCAGCCGGCCACCTCGATGGCGTTTTCCGGGCACATACCGACACAGGCCCCGCATCCAAGACAGAGAGCCGGTGTCACCTGTGCCCGTTTGACCTTTTGACCGCCTACCGCTATTTCCACAAGGTTCAGGGCACCCTCGCTCAGGCAGGCGTCCATGCAGGCACCGTTACCTCTGCATTTATCCGTATCGACCTGGGCAACAAAGGGATCCAGTTCCACATATCCACGGCCAAGCAGGGCGACTGCTTTGACGGCTGCGGCACCGGCGGCATTGCAGGCTTCACCCACATCCATGGGGGCCTGGCACGTACCGGCCAGCAGGATTCCGGTAATCGGCAACTCAACCGGCCGTAGTTTTGGGTGGACTTCCAGTAAAAACCGGTCCGTTCCCACGGGCAGCTTCATCATTTCGACCAGATTGGAAACATCATTCGGCTCAACCCCCGTGACCAGTACAACCAAATCCACAGGCGCCGCTACCTCTTCTCCGAAAGTTAATGTATCCTTCACTTTGACGATTAGTGGAAAATCTTCCGAGTGACCAGTATTACGGGCTACCTCGGGTGCCGCATCATCTTCAAACCTGATAAAGACCACCTGATTTCGAGAAGCCTCCTCATAAAGCTCCTCCTGGCCCCGGCCGTAGGTACGGATATCGCGATAAAATTCAAAAACATGTGTTTCGGGATAGGCGGTACGGATAATATTAGATTCATTGAGCGCGGCCGAGCAGCAGGTTCTCGAACAATATTCATTGAGATACCCATCCTTATTTTCCTTATGAATTCCGGGTATCTGCCGACTACCAACACAATGGATCATGGCCATGCTACGAATTTTTTTACCATTGAATTCCAATAAACTGCCATCTGATTTATTTTCAGCGATATACTTAATCAGTTCCGGTAGCGTGGTTACCTGTTCGAATTCGCCGAAACCATACTCTCCTTGATAGGGAATATAGGATTTAAACCCTGTAGCCAGGATGATGACACCGGTCTCAACGGTAAATTCCTCGGGAACGGACGACACGGACCCGTTGTAAACCCCTGCAAACGAAATGAATTCTCCGGCTGCCTGGTCTGTGATACCCAATTGTCTGATTTTCTCTTGATCCATTTCCGACAGCTGCTTTTTAACGCAAAGCTTGAAATTGCCCACATAACCGTCAAATGTTTCCACTACCGCGCAGGTATGAACCGTAATTAAATCGTCAGCCAGCACCTGACGAGCCAGATCGTTCACCAAATCTTCGGCTTTATCTCCTGTAGGGGCAATTCGATCCAGGTTGGCGAGTTGACCGCCTATAAAGGGCGTTTTTTCAAGTAAGGCAACCTCAATACCCCGACCGGCCAGGTCCTTGGCGGCCCTGAGTCCGGCAATTCCACCGCCGATTACCGTTGCATGTTTTCTGGCGTCCACCCGAATCGCTTCCAGGGGGACAAGCTGGTTGGCCTTGGCCACCGCCATAGATACCAGCCGGGTGGCTTTATCGGTGGCACCGTCACCTTGATGCACCCAGCTGACCTGTTCCCGGATATTGGCATGATCATATATATAAGGATTTGCGTCAGCCCTTGAAATGGCCCTGCGGAAGGTTGTTTCATGAAGACTCGGTGCACAGGAGGCCACCACGACCCGATCAACAATACCGTTTTTAAGGTCCTCCATGATTAGGGCCTGGCCCGGATCCGAGCACATGAACATGTTGGTTCTGGCCACTGCCACCTCGGGCAGTTTTTCCACTCGGTCGCGAACCTTTTCCACATCTACATGGTCTGAAATGTTGCCGCCACAGTAGCAGATATAAACACCAACCCGTGGCTTCGGCGCTAATTCTTGGTCTTTCTTCTCATCCACCATTTTGTCTATCTCCTGCTAAGATTGTATTCTCAACCTTACAACCACGTCCATTGAATCAGGTTTCTTTTCTCGACATCAGGCCACTGCCTTACGCGAGCGCGCCTGCATAGCCAGGTATTTGGCCGCTTCAACCGCGGCAGCACCGGACTCCGTTATGGTGTCCACAATATCTTTGGGGCCTGCCGCTGTCCCCGCGACGAAAACCCCTTCCATATCCGTCAATGTCGGTGACAGTTTGGGCTGAATGGTTTTAATAAAATAATCAGAGTCGGCTGAAACTTCGCAGACACCTTCCGGCTGCCATCCGGGAACCATACCCATGGAAAGCACCACCAGGTCATGGTCAGCGGTAACAACGCCATCACCATTCTGAGCCTCGTAATGCAGGGCCACGCTTCCGTTGCCGCCTTCACTGAGCCTGGCGACCTTGCCTTTGACAAACTCAATACCCATGGCCTTGGCGTTCTGGTAAAACTGTTCATAGCCTTTACCAAATGCACGAATGTCCATATAATAAATGGTAATATCGGCAAGGGGTAAAGATCCGGACAAAAGCATGGCCTGTTTGATGGCGTACATACAGCAGACCCTGGAACAATATGGAACCCCCATGCTTTTATCCCTTGATCCTGCACACTGGACATAGGCAATGGAATCAGGCTCCATGCCATCTGATGGCCGCAGAACACGATTGTAGGGACCATGGGGCGCCAAGAGCCGTTCCATTTGCATGGCTTCAATGACGTTGGGTATTTTCCCCATGCCGTATTGAACTTTATCCGAGACAGGCGTCAATTCGAAGCCGGTGGTCAAAACAGCGGCTTTAGCCGTGATAACGAAGTCTTCGGGTTCTTGAAAATAATCGATGGCCTGGGTCGGGCATACCTTCTCGCATTTTCCACAGAACATGCAGTTTTCAGCATCCAATACCGCAGTTTGTGGGATGGCGTTTGAAAAAGGTATGGAAATGGCCTTAGTGGCGGAAAAGTTACCCTGCTCCGGGTCCGACACATAAACCGGGCAGTTGTACTCGCACTGGCGACATCCGATACACTTGTCAGGATCCACATATCGGGGGCGCTGTGTAATGTCGGCTGTTAACACCTGTCCATCACGATCCAGAGATTTGAGATCGCAATAGGTAAACAGGGTAATATTGTCATGGTGGGCTGCAGCGGCCATCTTGGGCGTTGTAATACAGCTTGCGCAGTCAAGGGTGGGGAAAACCTTGGAGAGACGGATCATTTTGCCCCCAATGGTCGCATCTTTTTCCACGATGGCCACCTCATAGTCTTGGTCTCCAAGATCCAGGGCCGTCTGCAGACCGGCAATGCCGCCACCTACAACCAAAACATCAAAAAATTTTTTCAGCATGCAATTCCTCCGTTTCTCCTGATATTTCAAATTCCACAGCCTGCGGGAAAAATTCGGCCGTATGGCGCTTAAATCCCGCAGGCCGAGTAAAATGGGTTATCAGTTTTGCATCATCTCTATCTCTGGTGGACCCAGTTCCTGAACCACCGCATTCATCTGGTTTATCTCGTTGAGAAAAGACCGGTTGCATACCGTACAGATCGCTGTCAGACGAACGCGCCGAATATCAAGATCCTGTTGTTTCATCATGGCGTACACCCGGTCCAATTTTTTAGCCATGGCTTTGTAAGCGCCATCGTACGGGCACTCTTCACCGCAAGACATGATGATAATGCCACCGATGCCTTTTTTAAAGCAATCGAGGTAGAATTGCTCTGGAAAAAGAACGGGCGCCCGGACTCTTAATATGTATGTGTTTGCCGGGTAACTGGAATGCGCTTGTCCTACAGAATCTGCCCCGGGATAAGCGCAAGTTTCAGTCGCCATAATCAGAATTTTTCCCTCTTTATTTAATTCCTTCTCTTTCGCCATGATTCATCCTGTCTGATAGCTATATTAATAGTGGCGCCTTTATTTATTACGCTTGACAAAGTGTTTATCGTATCCGTCTGCTTCCAGAATACCCAAGTATTCGTGTCCCACTTTGTTGGACCAAGCGGGAATGTCGTTCCGTGTACCGGAATCATTTGAATAAATCTCAAGAATTTCACCGACCCTGACCTTGCCAATACCTTTTTTAGCTTCCAGTAAAGGACCCGGGCACGCACTTCCCCTTGCATCGACTGTGTTTGCCACGTTGATTGTACTTAAATCCAAACTTGACATAACATTCTCCTTTTTTTTGAATTATTTTTTTAACAATTGGACATAAAAATCCGTACCCTCGTCCTGAATTTCATCCATGACCGTTACTTCATATGACGGAGACGGCAAAATTTTTAAAAGATCACGCATGTATTCCGGGTCCCCCAAAAAAATATCCAGGGTTTCCCCGGTTTCCATTTCCTTGAAGACATTACTCACCTTTAGCAAAACAAAAGGAAGAAGCATCCCCCGAAGATCGAGTGTGCGCATTTGTTTTTCTCCACATCTACAATTGAAGGTCGCAAGCGCAACAAGCTGATAAATATTTTCACAGTGCTAAATCATGTTGTATCGCCCCTAACCGGTTACTTTTGGTCTTATCAGCAAAACCAATGCCATATTTACTGATCTTAACTCAACGGATTAAAAATTTTATTGACCGATTGCGTTTGTTTCGGGAACAAAGTGCATCATCACTGTTACTACAAAACTTTTACCGACCGCATTTACAAAATAAAAAAATTATAACAAATTGCAAATTAAGAATACCGATGATATTTTTTAGATTTAAAGGTTGCCGTGCAGTTGTTCATATGTTAAATAAATTAACAGGGTCGTTGTTAATAAATTAAACAAATGGGGTGATGATGTTTGAAAAAGAAATAAACACCTATTGGAAAGCTGTTGTGGATACGATTCAAGACGGCGTAATGATCGTTGATACGGACGGCACGATCATTACCATCAACAATGCCTTTGAAACCATCACCGGTTATTCCCGTAAGGAACTGCTGGGCAGATCCTGCTCGTCTTTAAACTGCAATACCTGCCGAAAAATACGTCGAAAAACAGGTGGATACTATTGCGCCTTGTTTGAGGAGGGCCAACTGAAAAAACAAAGATGCATGCTGATGCGCAAAGACGGCAGTTATGTTCAAATTCTAAAAAATGCTTCCGTTCTTAAGGACAGCCGCGGGAATTTGACCGGTGCCGTTGAAACCATCAGCGACATCACCGACCTTATCGAAAAAGACGTTCAGATCGAGACTTTCAGACGGGAACTCAAGGCCGAGGACCGGTTTCACGGGATCATTGGTGCTTCGGTGTCCATGCAGCGATTGTTTGATCTTATCAACAACGCGGCCGAATCGGACGCGCCCGTAATCATTCATGGCGAAAGCGGAACCGGGAAAGAGCTGGTTGCAAAAGCCATCCATAATTGCAGTCCCCGCCACCCGAAACCTTATATAAAGGTCAACTGTGCCGCACTGAACGAATCGCTGCTGGAAAGCGAACTTTTCGGCCATGTCAAAGGTGCTTTCACCGGTGCCATTAAAAACCGGCAGGGCCGATTCGAGGCCGCCATGGACGGGGATATTTTTTTAGATGAAATCGGAGATATGCCGATTTCCACCCAGGTGAAACTGCTGCGCGTCCTTGAAGAAAAAGTGATTGAACGGGTAGGCGACTACCATCCGGTTCCCATTCGGGCACGGATCATATCGGCTACGAATAAAGATTTGTGGCAACTGGTCGAAAAAGGGGTGTTCAGGGAAGATTTTTACTATAGAATCAATGTGATCCCGATCTCGATTCCACCCTTGAGAGAAAGAATCGGCGATATTCCGCTCATGGCCGAGACTTTTTTTCGAAGAATTCAATTAAAGAGCGATAAACCGATTCAAGGCATCAGCAATGAGGCATTGGAACTCCTGATGCAGTATTCATGGCCTGGAAATGCCAGGGAACTTAAAAGCGCCTTTGAATATGCGTTTGTTTCCTGCCAGGAAAAGATGATTGCCCCGCACCATTTTCCGACAAAAATTTTTCAGCACAACGACGACCCGGTGCAACCTGCCGCTGTATCGGTCATAGGGCTTGACGAGATAAAAAAACGCAGACTCATTGATGCGTTACACCGTTCAAACGGAAACCAATCCAGGACAGCTCAGGTTCTGGGTATCTCACGCACCAGCGTATGGAATCAAATGAAGCGGTATCATATAAAAAAATAATGCAATTCATCTTATGGCACAGCATTTGCTTTCTAAATTTATCGAGAGCTTCAACAAAGCATTACCTCCAATCTAATGCTAAACTTCCTCTCTCACTTGCGGCAGATCGGCCCTTCGAGACAGGCTCGTTGGGTCGGTTTGTTTTTTATGAAGCATTTTCAGTGGTATATCCCATTTCTTCATATATTTCCAGACAGCCGTCCGGCTGACGCCGATTCGGCGACTGACCTCTGCCTTATTCCAGTCACACTGTTCAAGAAGTTCAATAAGGATTTCCCGATTGAGTTTTTTCGATGGTCTTGTGGTTTTTATCTCCATATCGCCGCCATCCATGCGTGGGGGCCGGTACTCTGTCTGCCGGATCTCCACAGGCAGGTCAAACTCCTGGATATCTTCCCTGTCACGCAGTACAAACGCATGTTCAATGGCATTTTCCAGTTCACGGACATTCCCGGGCCAGGCATAATCCATGATCAGTCGCATTGCAGTAGGCGAAACACCGGTAATATGTTTGCCGGTAACTGTATTCTGCGTACTGATAAAATGATTGACCAGAAGGGGGATATCCTCCCGCCGTTCTTTTAGCGGAGGAATCTTAATCGGAAATACCTTCAGCCGATAAAAAAGATCCTGCCTGAAACGCCCCTCTTCAACCAGCTTGTAAAGGTCCTGGTTGGTGGCCGTAATGATGCGGATATCAATTTTTCTTTTTTTGGACTCCCCCACCCGCTCGATCTCGCGTTCCTGTAGCACCCGCAACAATTTAACCTGTATAAACGGGCTGACTTCACCGATCTCATCTAAAAATATGGTACCTCCGGTAGCCTCTTCAAAACGACCGATCCGGTCACGCAATGCCCCTGTAAATGCACCTTTGACATGGCCGAAAAGTTCGCTTTCCAACAGGGATTCCGAGAGGGCCGAGCAGTTGACCGTTACCAGTGGGTTATCTTTTACAGCACTGTTATAATGAATCGCCCCGGCCACCAGCTCTTTGCCTGTACCGCTGGCTCCCTGGATCAGTATGGTTGCGCGACTGGCTGCAGCAGCCCGGATGGCTTTAAAAACCTGCTGTATGACATGGCTCTTGCCGATTATGCTGCCGAACTGGTGTATCTTTCCAAGCTGAAAGGCGGCTTCCTCGGCTATTCGCCGGGTTTTTATCAACTCCGACATATCGGTTACGGTTTCAACGACACCCAGTATGTTTCCGTTTTCATCTTTAACGATATTGGCATTTTTGATCACCGGTACATCATAGCCGTCCTTGTGCTGAAGAAAACATTCTTTGACCTCGGACAGGCCATTTTTGATAATATTACAGTTTTGTATTCCGGCAGGACATTCCTTGCCGAAACACCGGTTAAACTGTAAAATACCACAATTTTTACCCAGGGCCTCCTGAGCCATATATCCGGAAATCCGCTCCATGGATGGGTTCCAGGAAGATATCCGGCCGGTAGTATCCAGAGTAAAAACGCCATCCGCCATGGAATTAATGATTTGACGGATAAATCGCTTATTCCAAATCTCGTGTATCTTATCATTCATGTCGAGCATTATCTCCCGGTAATATTGTTCGAACCAACATCCAACCCCAAAACGCAGGGCCTCTCAATGTATAAAACAGGGCAACAGGCAGATGATTTCCAACCATCAAAACCAATGCTCTGCAGAATCAATCGTATATACGTTACCATAACGTTCGGAACGTTACAATATTTAATTTATTAACACTGTACCCACATCAAAATAGTATTTTTTCATCATAAAAAAATTATATTAGATGGATATCAGCATCCTGATTCAGAACACAACAGATGTTTTTTCAAAAAAAATAACCCGACAAATCAAAAATGCTATCAATTGGCACGAATTTTGCCGGATCTTAATTTGGTATTTGTGCAAAATCAGCCTCGAACAACGGACGGTGTCGCCCATATTTTTATCTCCCGACATGAATGCCGGGAATGCAAACGGAGAAGCCAATTCACTGAGATATCGGCAATGAAACCTGAAAAAATATTGAATACCAAACAATTTAAATCTATTATCGGCAACGGGATCGCACTTGTGGATTTTAACGCCCCCTGGTGTGCCCCATGCAGGGCTCAGCGCCCGATTATCGAAAAATTATCTAAAAAGTTCAAAGACCGGGTCGCTATCCTTGAAATTAATGTGGATGAAAATCAACAAACCGCCATGCATCTAGGCATTGCCAGCATTCCGACCCTGATTATCTTCAAAGATGGAAAAGAAGTCATGCGGTTTGTGGGGCTTCAAAATGCCGAATCACTTTCCAATGCCATCCGCAGCACATTGCACCAGTAGATCACCCTATTAATTGAAAATGGGAAAATAGACACTTGTGATTTCGCTTTGCCCTGTCTTTTTTATATGAAAGTAGTGAGATATGAGTTTTGAGTAGTTTGGCCACTGCACACTTTTTATATATAATAACACGAATTTCAAAAGTAAGACACTAACCAAAGGGGGCCCCATGGACAGACTGTTTGCCAGGTTTACACTTGGTAGCTTAACCCTCACCAACCGATTCGTATTCCCGCCGATAAAAACCGCCTATGGGACACCGGACGGTAAAGTGACCGACCGCCAGTTGACTTTTTACAAACACATTGCCGCCCAGGGGCCTGGGCTCTTGATCCTGGAACCGGTTGCGGTCACTCAAGGCGGCAGGGAACATCCCAAACAGTTGAGCATCCATCTACCGGACAGTGCCGACCAGATTGGGAAAATTGTCAACACCATCCATGAAGAAAACCGATTGGCCTGTCTGCACCTGAATCATGCGGGTGCTGCGACTAATCCAGAGGCAGCGGGAAGCGCGCCCAAAGCGCCTTTTTCCGTCACGTGCCCGGCCACCGGGCAGACAGCAGAGGCCCTGACTCAGCCGGATATCGAAGCAATCCTTGCCGGATACGAGTCCGCGGCCCGAAAAGCTGTGGCGGCACGGATTGATCTCCTGGAAATTCAGTGCGGCCACGGCTATCTTGTGTCACAGTTCTTAAATGGTAAAATCAACAAAAGGACCGATGGTTATGGCCGGGATCGACTGCTTTTTGCCGATCATGTCCTGACGGCAGTTGCCAAGGGTGCGCCCGGCATACCGATTATCCTGCGTATTTCCGGTAATGAAATGTCTCCGGAGCTCGGTATTGAACAGCAGGATGTCAAACCGTTGCTGACCCTTGCGGAAAAAAAAGGTATATGCGCCATTCATGTGGGCATGGGCAGTTCCTGCTTCAGCCCTCCCTGGTATTTTCACCATTCGAGCCTTCCGGAAAAGCCCCAGATGGGAGCCATGGCCTGGGTCCGCAAAAACACGACCCTTCCGATTATCATCGCCGGCAGGATGGGCAGGAAAAAAAAGGTGGCACAGGTCCTGGATCAGGGCCTGGCCGATCTGGTGGCCCTTGGCAGACCGCTCATTGCCGATCCTGATCTCGTGGAAAAATGGCGAAACAATCAATATCCGAATGTGAGATACTGCGGCTACTGCCTTCAGGGCTGTCTCCACCGGCTGAAAAACGGCCACCCCCTGGGTTGCAACCTCAATCCAAAAATCGGTTTACCTGAACTAACGCATAGCTCAAATCCGCTGAAAGTTCTGGTTGCAGGCGGTGGCCCCGCAGGCATGAGTGCGGCCCTTTATCTGTCTCAAAGAGGGCACCACGTGACGCTGGCCGAGCAGAAAAAACATCTAGGTGGCCAATTCAATCTGGCATGGCAGGCCCCTGGAAAACAGCAGATGGCAGACGGCCTGGACGCTTTAAAAAATGATGTGCAGGCAAATGCCGATTCGGTGCTCACAAGGCGGATAGTGAATACCGGGCTGGTTGAACAAATCAAACCGGATCTACTGGTATGGGCCACCGGGGCTATTCAGAATATTCCGAAAATAGAAGGACTTAAAAAGCAGTATGTGATGACGTCACTGGAATTTTTCAGCGGTGACAAACCGGTAAAAGGCCCACGGATTCTTGTTATCGGTGCCGGCAGAACCGGACTTGAAATTGTTGAAAAACTCGGTGGACAGGGATTTGACGTTACAGCCACAAAACGGACCGATCCCATCGGCAGCATGATGGAAATGATTACCAAAAAACTCTGCCTCATGCGAATCGAAAAGATGGCCGATGTGACCCTGATGCCCCACACAACGGTCAAAAATTTTAAGACAGACGGCGTTGAAGTTGAAAAAGACGGAAAGAAAATTATTTTAGACCCATTTCATACGGTGATCCTTTCCTCCGGCATGCTTTCCACCGACGCACCCGACAAAAATCTCAGTACGGCCGTTGCAAATATCGAGATTATCGGAGACGCCGATAATGTCCAGGATATTTTCTCCGCCATCCATGCCGGCTACACACTATCTGAAAAATATTAAAACAACGGAGACAGGGTAATGAATCAAATATCTTTTTCAAATATCGCAATTGTTTCATGTGGGACTGTAAGTCTCGAATTGAATTATCTCAAAAATGAGGGTTTCCTTGACACCGATTATCTTTATTTTACCACCCCGGGCCTTCATGAGGATATCCGCGACCTGGAACGGCAACTGGTTGCCCGCATCGGCAAGGCAAAAGAAAAAGCCGCCAAGGTCCTGGTGGTGTACGGCGGCAAGTTTTGTTATGTGAATGCGGATGAACCCCTTCGGACCATGAAAACCATTATCGAAGAGCAGGGGCCGGATGTCGCCCGGATCAATGCCACCCATTGCATGGACATGCTGGCCAGCGAAGAAGAGCGGGATACCATTGCGCAGGAGATGGCCGGTGATGAAAAAGTATGGTGGATGACCCCGGGCTGGATCAAGTTTCGCCATAAGGTCTTCAAGGGCTGGGACAAGGGCCTGGCCAATGAAAATTTCCCCAGGCACACCGGCGGTGCCATCGTCCTGGACGGCATTGGTTATCTTGATGAGTATATGGCCGAAAAACCCGAAGCATTTCTGGAATATTCCGACTGGATGGGGATACCGATTATTCCTTATACCGTTACCCTGGACCGTTTCAAAGACCTGCTCACAGAGCAGGCAAAAAAACTGCAGGAATAGCGCAGCAAAATAAAAACTCCAGGACAACAGAAGCCGGCGTTTGACTGCTGATTGTTATGAGAATACAAGGAGCACTAAAATAAAAATAGCCGTGGCAACGGATGATGGAACGCTAATCCGTAAGGGCCATTTTGGTTCAAGTCGGTATTACCAAAATATTGAAATACTGAACGGGGAAATTGTAAACAAAGAACTGCGCCGTAACCCCTATGCGGAAACCGACGGTGAAGGCCAGTTTCACGGGCAGGTCGGCCCTATAACTGCTTGAAGATTGCAGCTTTTTTATTGACGGCAGTATGGGGAAAAAATCCGTTAGCGCCATTACTGCCAAACAGATTGATTGTGTCATTACGAAAGTTGACACCGTCGATCTCGCCCTTGACTATTACCTGAAGGGGCCCGACCACAGGTTAAAATTCTATGACGCCGATACGAGAAAATTTATTTCATGCCGGGAAAGAGAGATAAAAATAGGGCTGGCACATGGGAGATAAAATCCTGAAAATAGTGTATTGACTGATCGATTGGAATAGTTATTAAACATGGTTACCCCAAGACATTACAGGCGCAATTTTTATACTTTTACCTGGCACGCCCTTTTTCTGGCACTCGCGTCTACCTTTATTGACGTCAATACGATACTGTCCTCGTTTGTACTGAATATCGGGGGGGCAGTGTCCATGTCGGCATTCTCACCGGGATCTCCGTCGGCTTGCCCATGATCACTCAGCTTTTATTCGCCGGCTTTCTGGCCGGTCGCGTCCATAAAAAACAATTTTTTCTGGCCGGCATCTATCTGCGGGTGCTGGCCCTGGCCAGCCTGGGGTTTACAATTGTTCCCTTTTATGTCGTATTTTCCAAAACCATGTTCGGTCTGGACTGGCATCAGGTCGGTAATTTTTTATTACCACAATTTACCGACATGATCCTTTCGACCATTGTCTGGAACCAAGTTGCCAGCTATTTTAAATTCAAGGGAATTGTCTTTGGCTTTATCATTATCGCAAGTTTGCTGCCGCTGGCGGCCCTGTTTTTCTCCAGACATGGTATAGCGGTCTATCAATGGATTTTTTTATTGCCGAATTTTCTGTCACGGCCTATAAAATTTTCATAGACGGGATTTTGCTGGAAATCACCACTGATGACAACCGAGCCATATATGCCGGTCTCAGCGGTGCATTGAGCCTTACCAGCGCTGTTTTCCCCTTAATCGCAGGCCTTTTAATCGCCACCTGCGGGCATCGCTGATTTTTGTGATGATGTCTCCGATGATTATGTTCTCCGCGTTTTTTCTTTAACGGATACACTGCGGTACCCCGTGATGCCTTTTGTTGGAAATATTTTCGGATATTTTCATCGGGTGTGATGGTTCACGAATCAAGTGAGAATGTCCTGGCGGATGCTAAAAAATTATGAACAATATGATCACATTTGGGATTGTCCTCATCCTTTCACTTGCCTTCGGAAGAGCAGCAGGTTTTTTCAAGATTCCAAAGGTTACCGGATTTTTATTGACGGGAATTCTAATGGGGCCATCGGTGACTGGGGGTATCAGCCGTCAGGGCCTGGCCGATTTTGCATTTTTCAGTGACTTCGCCCTCGGTCTTATTGCCTTTTATATTGGATGTGAATTTGAGTTTTCCCATTTTAAACGATTAAAAAATAGTCTGTTCCGATTTTCTATTGGAGAGATTACAGCGACCCTTCTCGTTGTATTCCTGATTTTCTTAATTGTTTTCCATGACCATCCGACCATGGCGCTTCTACTTTCAATCCTTGCCGTTGCCACGGCTCCGGCAGCGACATTTCTGGTCATCCGGGAATACGATTCAGAGGGCCCCTTGACAGACCACATTCTGGCCATGGTGGGTATCAATAACCTGGTCTGCATCATTTTTTTTGCAATTGTTCTTACCTTGCTTTCTCTAATTCACCGACCCGGGCAGGGCTTTTTATTACCGACACTTGTCCTGGGGGTTTCGCGCACATTGTTTATCCCCTTGGTTTTAGGCGTGGCCATAGCCTTGTTCTGGCATTTTTATCTGCGCCGGGAACCCGAATCCAACGAGCTGCTGCTGATTTCACTGGCCTGCATCATGTTGGGGTCCGGACTGTCCGAATATTTTTCCGTCTCCCCAATATTGACAGGCCTGGTGATGGGCGCGGTATTGATAAACGTTTGCGACAGAACACAACTGGTATTGGAAAGAATCAAACAGATCGATTATCCGTTTTACGCCATATTTTTTGTTTTGGCCGGTGCCAGCCTTCACCTGGAATCATTCAACGAAATGGCGGGCATCGGAGGCATATATATCATAGCGAGAATAACAGGAAAATTAACCGGCGCCTACGCCGGCGTAAAATGGGCCAGGGTTGCCAGGCCCAGTGGAATCTATCTGGGAATCGGTCTCCTTTCACAGGCCGGGTTGGCCATCGGCCTTTCATCCTGGGCCGCAAATAAGATCCCGGCACTGGGTGCCCCCTTACAGGCGATTATTCTCAGTACAACGGTCATATTCGAACTGATCGGTCCTGTGCTGACAAAATATTCCCTGGTAAAAGAGGGTGAGATCAGAATTATAAAACTCCTCCCCTCGGTGACGGCGGGCAATCTTAAGGCGGATCTTCATCTGTTGATCGATCGGATTAGACAATCTTTTGGTATGACCCGAAACTATATGAAGGTAGATTATAAAAAAACCATCAAAGTTCGGCATTTGATGCGATACCATATCGACACCATCCCTTCAAATGCACCCCTGGATAAAATCGTCAAAATTCTGGAGTGGAGCCGGTACAGCCTGCTGCCTGTAGTCAATGAAGGCAGCGACTGGGTCGGCGTCATCTCCCTTTCCGACATACGGGATCTCTTTCTTGACAAAAACCTGGGCGCATTAATCATTGCCCAGGATATTGCCCGGGATATACGAAAGATATCTCCGGACCATAGTATTGAAAAAGCACTGGCGTTGTTCAAACTTGAACCACTGCCCTACCTGCCGGTGCTGGAGCAGGGTAAAAAACATTTCCTGGGTGTTATACACCATCGGGATATTTGTCTATTCCGTCTGGATCAGGAAAAAAAGGCAAAGCTGAAACCACCTATAAAAAAATTTTAAAAAAGTCGAAATGCCCGGTATGGTTGCAGCAGATGGCACAATAGAGAATTGGCGGGTATATCCGATGAAAAGATAACACCGGACCTCTGACACAGAAGATATTGACTATGCAAAAAGAAACAGAATTGAAAAACGAGATACAGAAACTGGAGGCACAACTCAAAGACCGAGAAATGGCACTCCCGGCCCATTCGGTGCGTATTCATCAGATGATGGTCATTGAAGAACTGGAAACCGAAATTGAGAAAAAAAAAGAACTGGCAGCACTCAAAACAGCCAAGTAAATTAGTAACTAAATTCTGAAATTTGTGTTTTTAATGTCAAAAAAAACAGAACATGAGGTGATGGGTATAATTGAAGGTTGAATAGTGAAGGTTGAGAATTGAAGGAATTCTGTCTATTTTAATCCGTAGATTAAGCAGATTACAATG
>CAZFXX010000001.1:0-50517 GCA_964522985.1 uncultured Desulfobacteraceae bacterium | reverse complement strand
TTTCAAAAAACTGGGCCTGCTCAATCGTAAAATGAAGTTTAATTTTTCCGAAATCACCCCCCGTCAGGTCATCGCCAATATCATTAACAGCAATGGACCTGACCTGAAAAAAGAGGTGGCCGCCTATCTTAAAATTCCCGAATTTGCCCTGACAATCAAAAAACTTGACTGGCTCGGCCTTTTTAACGATGAAAAACTCGATATCGGTACCTGCAGTGTATTTGACATGTTTGCCCATACCCTGCTGAACAAGCTGACCTACCATAAAGGTGAAAAAGACCTGTTGATTCAGCATCATGAATTTACGGCTGAGTATCCGGACCATAAAAAAGAAATAATCACATCGACCCTGATCGATACCGGTATCCCGGGTGGCGATACGTCCATGTCCCGCACGGTGGGCCTGCCCGTAGCCATCGCCACGAAATTGCTTGCAGAAGGAAAAATCGACCTGTCCGGCGTTCATATCCCGGTGTTGCCGGAAATTTACGAACCGGTGCTGGCCGAGCTGAAAACCCTGAATATCGCTTTCACGGAACGAAAAACCACTCTGACCGATCCTATAAATACCTGATCCGGACAAATTGTGCTAAAATCAATACAGTTAAACCCTTTCTAAGGGGGAGATACCGCAATGAAAAAATTGCTGATTCGGGCCGAAGATAAAAATATCTGGGAACGCCGGGCACCCATCGTTCCCGCCGACCTTCAGGAAATCATCCAGCAGACCCGGGCCACGGCCTTTGTTGAACAATCGGGAAAACGCTTTTTCAAAGCCCGTGAATATGAAGCCGCCGGTGCCGCGTCCTGCCAAGGCATGAATTCGGGAGATATTATTTTCGGTGTAAAGGAGATCCCCGAGGAAAAAATCCTTGCCGGCAAGACCTATCTCTTTTTTTCGCACACCATAAAGGGCCAGGCATCGGGAATGCCGCTTTTACAAAAAATTATTTCCAGCGGATCGACCCTTATTGACTATGAAAAAATAATCGACGACCAAAACCGTCGCCTTATTTATTTCGGCCGATATGCCGGCGATGCCGGCACCATCGATATCCTCTCCCTTATGGGCGAGTACTGGGAACACCACGGCCTTGACACCCCTTTTCGTGAGTGTCGCAGGGCCCATCAATACGCCTCCGTGGAAGATGCCCGCACCCATTTAAAAAAAATCGGTGACCTTATCAGAACCAAAGGATTACCCGAGGCTTTAAGCCCTATGGTCATCGGCATCATGGGATATGGAAATGTATCGGGCGGTGCCCAGCAGATCCTTGATTGTCTGCCAGCCGCAAAAATCGAACCGGACGCATTAAAATTCCTTACAAAAAAAGGCAAAATCAACAATAAAACCCTATATATTACTATTTTCAAGGAAAAAGACCTTGTCTGCCGCAAAGACAATACCCCTTTTGATCTGAATGACTACTATCAGCGGCCGGAAAAATACAAAAGCCGCTTTGACGAATTTTTACCCTATCTTTCCATCCTGATCAACGCGGTTTACTGGGAAAACAGGTGCCCAAGATTTGTCACATGGGACGGACTTAAAAAACTTTTCTTAGAAACTAAGCACCCCAGGCTCTGCGGTATTGCCGATATCAGCTGTGATATCAACGGCGCTGTAGAATGTACGGTAAAGGCCACCGAAACCCAGATGCCGGCCTATCTCTGCGATCCGATCACTCGCACCACCACTGATGGCCACAAAGGAGATGGTATCGTCCTGCTGGCCGTGGACAATCTTCCCTGTGAACTGCCCAATGATTCATCCATATTTTTCAGCAACCAGCTCAAACCCTTTGTGCCCAACTTAATAACGGCTGATTATCACACATCCCTTGAAACTTCCGGGCTCTGCCCGGAAATTAACAAAGCAGTGATTGTGTATAACGGCAAATTGACCCCGGATTATGCGTATTTAAAAAAGTACCTGTAAGAAATGAACAAAAAAGTATTCTTTATAATTGAAAAGCCTGTTTGGCGGGCAATGCCCACCCTGCGACAATTAAATAATGAAAAACAAGGGGGTGTAGGGGAGCGCTTGTGTTTGCCCGAGCTATCAATTTTTATTATTCAATATTTAATTTATTTCCGGCTTGTCCGGGTTAGGTAGCTATTTTATGAAAAGAAATTTGCATGCGGGAAAAAATTTAAATGGAGGATTGAGCCTCAATATCCTTACCGATGACGAACTCGACGAAATCCATCTGGCAACCCTGGAACTACTTGAAACAACAGGAATTTTTATCGAAGATAGCAATGCGCTGGATTGTTTTGCCGACAACGGTGCGCTGGTGGACCGGGACAGTAAAATTGTAAAAATCCCCCCATACATAGTGGAAGATGCCATTCGCTCGGCCCCTTCCAAGGTGATTTTATATGGCAGAGATCCCAAACACGATATTGTGCTGGAAAGCAACAGGGTCCATTTTACCAATTTCAGCGAAGGGGTGATGATAAACGATCCTTATACCGGTGAAAACCGATCCCCCATGAAAAAGGACCTTATCGACAGCGCCCGTGTTATCGATTACCTGGATGAAATCGATTTTTGCGAAAAAGCCTTGGGTGCCCATGATGTCCACCAGGACAGTGTGCCGCTGCACAACGCAGAAGTGTATCTGACCCACACTAGCAAGCATTGCGCATTTGGCCCGGGCAATGGAAAATTGCTCAATAAAATATTAGAAATGGCCGCGGCCATTGCAGGAGGGATGAAAAATCTTAAAAAAAGACCCCTGGTTTCCTTTACCACCTGTCCGGTGAGCCCTTTGCAATTAATCCGGGACTGTTGCGAAATTATTATGGAATCGGCCAAAAACAACGTGGTATGTAACATCCTGTCCATGGCCATGGCCGGAGGAACCGCACCGGTAACCCTGGCCGGAGCACTGGTCACCCATAATGCCGAAATATTGGGTGGACTCACCCTTTCCCAGTTAACCCGGAAAGGGGCCCCGGTCATTTACGGCAGTTCCACCACTGCCATGGACCTGAAACTGGCCGCTGCCTCCGTGGGAACACCGGAATGCGCCCTGATAAGCGGGGCTGTGGCGCGTCTGGCCCGTTATTACGCACTGCCGAGCTATGTTGCCGGTGGATAGGGCGACGGGAAAATATCCGACACTCAGATGGGCCATGAAAAAACCCTCACCGGACTGATACCCGCATTGGCAGGCGCCAATATGATTTACGGTCTGGGAATGGTTGAAAGCGGCATAACATTTGATTTTGGTCAGCTGGTTTTAGATTGCGAGTTTGCCCGCATGATCAAACACACGGTCCAAGGTATTCCGGTCAATGACGATACCATTGCCCTGGATGTAATTAAGGAGGTGGGTCCCGCCGGTGAATTTCTCACCCACGAACATACCTTTAAGACAATGCGAAGTCAGTCCACACCGGAACTGATCGATCGCAAATCCAGGGAGGTCTGGGAAAATGCCGGCGCTACAACTGCCCACCAGAGGGCCGTGGAAAAAGTAAAATATATTCTGGAAAACCATACCCCATTACCGCTTCCGAAAAAGGTGCTGGTAAAAATTCGTTCTATTGTGGAAGAAACAGAGGCGGAAATGGGAATTTCAGACCAGTAAAACAAGTAAGGCGTGTCTATGAATAAACAAATTTTAACCCGAATGGGGGATGGTGAACGTCTCTGGATGGCGGCATCCGATATTAAAGGGGATATAGACAACGGTACCGCCGATGCAGCAGACAGGGGCGGGATTCCCGAAATCAGCGATGAGGAAAAAGAGCATCTTTTTAACATCATCGCTGAGCCCTCCAGAATCGTCGGTGTATCCCCTGGTGAGGAAGTCATCGTCAGTGACGACGGCTGCAGCATGAGTTTTTATTCCGGTCAAGACGGCGGGGGTGTCGGTATACCTTTGAGCAGGCAGCAGGCCATTTTGACCTATGAGCGGGCCTGCGGCGCCGATTCCACATCCATGGGCCACAGCGATTACAGCTACAAACCGGTAAAACCGATTATCAACTTTGAAACCGGTGAGTATTATAACACCTCAATGGTCACAACGGCCCCGTTATTCTACGGTGCACAGCCCAACCTGGGGCTGTACTCCCAGCCGGACGGCCCCCGTCCCAACCCCGGTGAACTGCTTCCGCTGGGAAAAATAGCAGAAGCCCGTGAATCTCAGGAACAGGCTGCCGAATATTTAAGAGACGATCTTGTTTTTATCGGCAAAAGACTGGCGGACGTTGGCCTGGAGGGGCTTAACTTCGATACCTGCGGTTCCGCGGGCGATGCCGACTTCCTCGCGGCCCTGCAGGCAGTGGCGGATCTTAAAAAAGCAGTTCCCGACCTGCCGATCCTCATGGGGGCATCCGGTGAATTTATCCTTGGAATGCACGGAGAGGTGACCTTCGACGGCAAACGTCTGGCCGGGCTGTATCCTCACGACCAGGCAAAAGTAGTGCAATCAGCAGGTGCCGATATTTTCGGTTTGGCCATCAACACCAGCACCAGTGAGTCCGTTGCCTGGAACCTGGCCAGGGCGGTAACGTTTCTCAAGGCGGCGTCAAATATATCGGACATCCCGATTCATGCCAACGTGGGCATGGGCGTCTGCGGCATCCCAATGATGGAGCAGCCGCCCATTGACGCCGTGACCCGTGTTTCAAAGGCCCTTGTCCAGATCGGCAAGGCCGACGGGTTGTAGATTGGCGTCGGTGACCCCTTAGGGATGCATAACGCGCATATCATGGCTTCATGTATGGGAGGATACGAACCGCCGGAGATCTGGTGACCTGGATGCAGATGACCCGAAAAATGAAAATTAATGCGGCCAAAGCATATGTAGCGGACAAGCTCGGTATTGATGTCATGGATCTGACCAATGAAGAAGTTATGCGGGACATCAGGGCCGACCTGAAAATCGGCACCGTCACATCCATCGCCGGAAGTGCCAAGGGTATTCGTGCCAAATATAAAATTGCGGAAGTTCTGGGTATCAATATCCGCTCGGTGGATCTTTTTAAACGCGATCTGGGGATTTAGCGTCGCGAAAAACAATCCGTATCTTAAATAATAATCGATGCCGCATTTTATCTGTGGTGTCGGTTGTTATTGTGTTAATACAATATGTTAAATTTTATACGCGGGTGTTTGTGGTATATTCCATGGCATCTTTTTTAAACACCCTGGTGCGTTAATCGTTGTACAACCTGTGACGGAATGCGCAGGCAAAGAAACCAGGGCCGGATGAACACTAGTTAATCAAAATCCATATTTTTTCGCCTGGTTCCAATTCGCTGTCCTTGTCAAAGTTTGGAATATCACTTTTTCCCCGCCCTTTCTTATAATATTTTTTAATAATTGATTGCATCGTATCTCCCCTTACGACGGAATAGCGCCAAAATAAATGCCCCTCTTTTTTAATAACAATTTTTTTGTATATTTTTGCGGCACGCTCTTTATTTGATAGAATTTTCAGTGTAACGTCCTTTCCGATATCATAGATACCCGCATTCGGATTATGCTCCAGAAGAACAGGATAATAGCTCCCTTTCCCATAATATTTCTCTGCAATATCCCAGAGCGTATCTTCCCCTGTGGCATGGTAGAGCCGAAAAACAGGCTCTTTGTGCTCGTCATTTTCTTTTGGGATTTCCTGGTTTTTTTCCAGATCCGTCTTTTTTAATTCCTGTATGGGCGATATTGTTTCAACCGTTTGCCCTTGAACCTTTCTGTCATCAAAAACAAGTTGACCTGATATCTCTTTTGAACCTTTTTTGGACGCCGGCAGTACCGGTTTTTCTTTTTCGGCCGGCATTATACTGTCCCTCTTTTCTTCAGCCTGATCTATCTTGTACCCCGGGGATATTTCATCTTGTGTTAAAAGCGGTTTACTTTCTACTGTCTTGTTTTTTTTCTTCGGCAAAACCGGAAAAGGTGTTGTGACGACGACCTCTTTTCGATACTCTTCTATTTTATAATAGACCGATTTTTTTTCAGAACCACTGCGATTTAACAAAACAGCAGCCGATATGATCAGGACTATAACCATGCCCACTATGACAAGTGTGAATAATTTTTTCATAAATGATATGTCCCTGCGCTTTTATAAAAATATATAATACATCTAAAACAACGCAAGCTGAACCGGTTGCTTTTTTTTGAAGGTATGTGATTCATACGCAAGCAGATGATGGTCTATGTCTTTGATAAACGGAGATATGTGCCTTGATACGGACTTTCCGTATATCCGGCGTTTTTTCACGTAACTTAGATACAGTTTTTGCATGGCACGCGTCATTGCCACATAAAACAATCTTCTTTCCTCTTCAATATCAACTGCTTCCCCCTTTTTTTCATAGGGAACAAAACCATCTTCACAGCCGACAATAAAAACAACGGGAAATTCCAGCCCCTTGGCGGCGTGCATAGTCATCAGGGAAACTTTTTCAGCCTTTTCATCATAGCTGTCAGTATCGGTTTGAAGGGCTATATCGTAAAGAAAAGAGACTGTATCCCTGCCGTATTGTCCGGCCGTTATCTTTAACCGACGCACGACATCCTCAATTTTCTGATCGGCTTCGATAATCGCTTTAATTCCTGTGTTATTGATAATATAATCCAGTTTTTCTTCTACGCTTACGGTTTTAACAGCGTTTTTTATTTTTAGTAATTTTTTAATAAAATCAGTGAGCTTACTCTGTTTCAGCGCCCCAATATCATTAATGGGCAACCGTACTGCATGATGCATTCCCAGCGTCACGTCAAACTGCTTTTGGTAGCACCAGTTTTTAAATATATTCAGCGTCTTCTTGCCGATCCCGGGTTTTAAAAAACTTATAATTCTTTCAAAATCTATAAAAGAACCGGCCGACGCTGTTATTTTAAGATATGAAATAATTTCGGCTACGCCCTTTTTTGTTAACATGTTTTCACGGGATGCAATCTGGCAGGGAATACCTGCTTTTTCAAACATTTCTTTAAACACTGCGCCCTGAGCAAGAGTCCTGAACAAAACCGCAAAATCTGAAAAACTGTATTCCAAATTTTTTATATCACTATCAATATTTCCGAAATCCATGGAATGAAAGCCAATGCCGCCGATCATTTTTTCAATATTTTTACCCACAGCCACCGCCTCGGCCTTTTCCGAAACACTTTCAAGGACTGTTACCGTTCTTATACCGGTTATATCAGAGTGAATGCCAGCCTGACCGGCCGTGATTCGATGATTTTTTATAACCTGATAAGATGCGGAAAGAATGGTCTCGGTGGAACGGTAATTACGTGTCAGGTTTATCACCTGGGGATCAGGATAATCTATTTTAAAATTTTTAAAATAGATTACATCCGATCCCCTGAAGCCGTATATCGACTGATCAGGATCACCAATAACGCAGATATCATTCTTTTTTTCAATATCACTTTCTTTTACCCGGCCGGGCGCTGCAAGCATTTTTAACAACTCATCTTGTCCCGGGTTAATATCTTGATATTCATCAATAAAAATATATTGAAACCGGTTCTTATATCGATAAAGGATATTCCTGTCTTTTTTGAAAATATGGATTACCCTGACGATGAGATCGTCAAAATCATACAACCTTTGAATGGATAACAGTGACTGATATTTTTCATAAACTTTTATAAAAAAATCTCTTTGTTTCTCAGAAACATGTTCACCATATGGCTTATCATTAATATATTGTTTGGCCTCACTTATTTTTTCAAGTATCTTATGGAGGGTTATATGTTTTTTTTCCCCTTGTTTTGTTACATTTTCCACAGCCTCTCTTATCAGGTATAACCTATCATTATCATCGATAATACTAAAAAAAGTTCCTTCAATTTCTCTTAGTATTTGGACACAGAGACTGTGAAAGGTAACCACCATGGGTACACCGGCATCGGGCTTTAAAGTACGCTTCAACCTTGTCAGCATCTCCCTGGCTGCTTTTCGGGTGAAGGTAAGCGCCAGAATATGATCGACCGATATTTTTTTTTGATCTACCAGAAAAGAAATTCGTTGCGTTAGGGTGCGCGTTTTGCCGGTACCCGGTCCGGCTACAATCAATAAATGGCCGCTTTTGCTTTCTACGGCTTTTTGCTGGTCAGGGTTCAATGATACAGATATATTGTATATTTGTTTTTCAGCAATTACGCTTTCTTTCTTCTTTCCCAGTTTTTTAAAGAGGTTGGTTTTATTTTTTTTACAACCACGTCGATTTTTGGACATATCAAATAAAAACCGCTGTCCCATAAGACGCTCACGCTCACCATCTTGAAAAAATTTTACTTTCCCATATTCACCATCATAGCCCGGACTTATTTCCAAACTATTTTCCCGCATTCTTTTTATGGCTTCCCCCAGCAGAGGAATACCGGCTTTTTCAATATTTTCAACCGGCAGCTTTTGCAGTATTTCAAATTCCGGCCCCAAAGCCGCAATGGCCGCTGCATATTTTCCGCCAACCGTCTTGGTTTGGGGTCCTACCTTAAAAATATCTGATAAGATATCTGCCAGCGGAACAATACTATAATAGGAATTTCCTTTTTCCGGTTTAATACCGGCCTCCCTGTCCGCCAGTTCTACAACCCGATACAACACCCCAAGGGTTATTTTTTTACCGCAAACAGGACAAATTCCTTTATTTTTTATCGTTTCTTCGGGAAAAAGCTGAACACCGCATTTTCGATGGCCGTCTAAATAATATTTTCCCTCCTCCGGAAAAAATTCATAGGTCCCCAGAAACTGTTTTTTATCACCTTTTTTAAGCGCCGAAAATAGTGCCCCGTAAGAAAGACCGGTATCAAAAATATTGGCTTCGCGACCAAGATTCCTTGGTGAATGGGCATCGGAATTGGAAATAAGGGTCAGCTTATCCAGTCCGGATACCCGCCAGTTCATGGCAGGATCAGAGGAAAGACCGGTTTCCGCAGCAAAAATATACCCGGCAAGATCTTCAAAACATTCATCCACGGTATTAAACCCTGATTTTGATCCCAGCATTGAAAACCAGGGTGTCCATATATGGGCCGGTATTAAAAATCCCTCATGGGAAGTTTCTAATACAATTTCCAAAAGATCCCTGGCATCGAGTCCTAAAATAGGCCTTCCATCGGATTTTATATTGCCTATTTTGTCGAGTCTTGCGTTGAATGCTTCAATACTTTTAAAATCCGGGAAAAAAACAAGATTGTGATTTTTTCGCACCTTGTTTTTTTTTTTATATATATTGCTTATTTCTGTCTGCAGCATAAACCTGACTTTATTTTTACAGGATTTTGGTATCCTTTTATCACATTCCTTAGAAAAAATTTTTTTCAATCTGAAAAGCCCCGGCTCAGCCTCCTCAAGTTTTTCCCTTATTTCAGAAAACCATCCCGGATGGGTAAAATCACCTGTACCCACAACGTTTATACCTTTTATGTGAGCCGCAATATAAATATTTTCCAGATCAAGTGTTTTAGCCGTTGCCCGGGAATACTTGGAGTGAATGTGTAGATCTGCTGTAAATTTCATTTTTTATCAATACTTTTATCTTGTTTACATAATATAAAAAGGGTATACATATTTATGTTGCGTATTAATATAATTTAACTTTTTTTAGATACTATATTAAAGGTTGCAAGTCTATGGGATTATTATCATCTTCGGTATCCATCACGCGGTATAAAGTTGTGGGTAAACTGGAAGAGCCTGTTATTGAAGCGGTAACGCAGGGTCTTAAAAAAAATATACTGCGTGAAATAGATGAGGATGAAACCGAAAAAGCATCAGGATGGACATCTTTTAACAATCCTTTTAAACCCGACTTTACCGGCTCTTCCTTTTTAATAGGTACCCATTTTGTATTTTCTCTGAGAATTGATAAAAAATCAATACCGTCAAAAATTATACAAAAATATTATATCTTGGAAACATCAAAAAAACTAGCTGAAAACAACAGAGAATTTTTATCTCGTAATGAAAAAAAACTTATTAGAGAACACGTTATTAATACCTTAAGTCTTCGTATTCCGGCAACTCCTAAAATTTACGATCTTGTATGGAATTATGAAAAAAATTATTTATGGTTCTTTTCGAACCTTAAAACAGCCAACGAAGAACTTGAAACGTTTTTTTCAAAAACTTTCAAATTAACGCTTATACGTCTTTTTCCATACACAATGGCCGAATTATCATGTTCCCTGAGCGATGCTGATCGTGATTTACTTTTAAAAATTTCACCTGCTGAATTTACGAGGTAGTCAATGCTGGATATATCTGTTGCGTATAATCGTTATAAGTTTTTAGGAGATGAGTTTTTAACATGGTTATGGTTTTCAATGGAAAAAGACCGTAATCGATTCATCACTCCGGATAAAGAACCTTTTTTAATTGAGATAGGCAATCGTATTGTTCTGGAAAACAGGATAAATGACACGGTTGAAAGTATCACTATCAAGGGAGACGATGCCGGTTTAGAAGAGGGTATCCTTTCTTTAAAAAAAGGGGCGCTGGTTACTGAGCTTAATTTGATTTACAAAGTTGGTAATCAGGAATGGAAATTCAGTATAAAAGGCGAAAACCTTAGTTTTTCAGGCCTCAAACACCCCGATATCGGGGTGTTTGAATCAGATGATCAAGTAGAGGGATTGGTTCTTGAAAAACTTTTTCTGTTTGAAAAAGTTTCCAATATCATAGACGCTCTTTTTAAAATTTTTATTAATATAAGACTTCAACCGGAATGGAAAGCAGATTTTATACCAGCTATCAATAAATGGATTCAGTCCGGTTTGAAAAATTGATATTTTAATCTAACTATTCGTAAAAATTTTATAACGAATTAAATCTGTTTGTACCCTCACTTATTAAACTTTTTTAAACAGATTGATATTGATATGTTGTCAATAATTCACTACTTATAAACAAAAAAACTATTTATAAAAAAACTGGTCCTGTTTAACCATTTTATATTTTTTTAATGCTTATTTTTGTATAAACGATTTATAATTATATAAATATGTTATGATAGTTATTATGGTTATCAACAAGCTTTATGATAATGATTTAAATATAAATATATAAATTATAAGGAATAAAAAATGAAATTTAACGTTAACAAAAATGATATACTGGATGTCCTTTCTAAAATTCAAGGCTTAACTGGTAGAAAAAGTAATCTTATAATAACTGAAAATGTATTAATTAGATCAACTGATACCGGTATTGCGATTATAGCAACGGATCTGGAAACCGGTTTTGAAGGATTTTATCCTGCCAAAATTGAAACAGACGGCCTCATTGCCATTAATGCAAGAAAATTTTATGAAATTATTAAAGATTTTCCAACCGATAATATTCTAATCAATGAAGTGGAAAATAATTGGATAGAAATAGGTGAGGGAAAAGTTCTTTATAATATTGTAGGAATGAATCCCGATGATTTTCCTGAAAGCCCGTTTTTTGACGAAGTTAGCTTTATTGATATAGATTCCGGTGTATTAAAAAAAATGATCGAAAATACAGTTATTATAAGTAGCCCATCTGATGAAAAAAGAGCTCATTTGACCGGT
Source organism: uncultured Desulfobacteraceae bacterium (assembly GCA_964522985.1). GTDB lineage: Bacteria > Desulfobacterota > Desulfobacteria > Desulfobacterales > 4572-123 > 4572-123. Next base: position 38,978 of record CAZFXX010000001.1, on the reverse strand, counting down.
ATTTTGTTTGAAAGAAAAGAAAAAAATGGTAAAAAAATTGTTCGAATGGTTTCGACGGACGGCAGCCGTCTTAACAAAGATGAGTATATTGTTCCTGAAGATGCTGAGTTTCAAACGGCGGAAAATATTATTATCCCCAAAAAAGGATTGTCCGAAGTTGCCAAGTTCCTGAATAGAGACGGGATGGTGAAGATAGGAAACAAAGATGATAAACTGATCATAAAAAAAGACAGAGAAACCATTATTGTAAGGCTTCTTGAAGGCGATTTTCCCGAGTATGCCGATGTCATTGAAAAAAAAGATGAAAATATATTAGAAATAGACATAAAACTTTTTATAATGATGCTTAAAAGAATGTCTATTTTATTTTCAGATGAATACAAGAGTGCCATATTCAGTTTTAAAAATGATACCCTTACCATAACGGCAACCAATCCCGATATAGGTGAATCAAAAGAGGATATGGTTATAAACTTCAACAGAGATGTGATTGAGGCAGCCTTTAATCCAAAATATTTTATAGATACCCTTGGTTTGATTAATGGCGATACTGTAGTTCTTTATATTAAGGATAATGAAAGTCCCTGTTTACTTGAAGGGATGGATAATAAAAATTTTATAAGTGTAATAATGCCGATGAGAATATAATGGAAAATATTGAAAATAATTATGATGCAAGCAGTATAGATGTTCTTGAAGGTCTTGAACCTGTAAGGTTAAGGCCTTCAATGTATATTGGAAATGTAGATGTAGAAGGCCTTCATCATCTTGTGTATGAGGTTGTTGATAACAGTATAGATGAAGCCATGGCCGGATTTTGCGATACTATTCAAGTAACGGTTCATCCGGATAACAGTATCAGTGTTGAGGATAACGGCCGGGGAATTCCGATTGGTATTCATAAGACAGAAAATATTCCGGCAGTTGAAGTTGTTTTAACCAAATTGCATGCCGGCGGCAAGTTTGATAACGATAGTTATAAAGTGTCGGGCGGACTCCACGGTGTTGGTGTCTCGGTTGTGAATGCACTGGCCAGTTACCTTGAAGTCGAAATTTATTTAAACAATAAAATATACCACCAGGTTTATAAAAAAGGAACTAAACAAGATGAGCTGACAATAATTGGCAAAACGAAAAAAAGAGGCACTAAGATACATTTTTTCCCGGATGAAGATATATTTAATAAAGTGGAATACAGCTATGAAATATTAAGCCGCCGGGTAAGGGAGTTGGCTTTTTTAAATAAGGGCGTAACCATAAAAATAGAGGATGAACGTTCGGACCAAAAAGACACTTTTCATTATGAAGGTGGGCTTTTCTCTTTTGTGGAATATCTGAACAGACTCAATAACCCACTGCACGAGCCTATTATAATAGAGGGTGATAAAAACGATGTTCAGGTTGAAGTGGCGATTCAGTATAATAATACATATAAAGAAAAAATATTTTCATTTGCCAACAATATAAATACGGTAGAAGGTGGATTTCATCTCATCGGATTTAAAGCCGGACTGACAAGGACCATTAATAACTATTGCGCCAACGGCAATCTTCCCAAGAACATGCAGGTCAAAATAAGCGGTGATGATGTAAGGGAAGGACTTACAGCGATTATAAGCGTTAGGATAAAATCCCCTCAATTTGAAGGTCAAACCAAGACAAAACTCGGTAACAGCGAGGTGAAAGGTCTTGTAGAGTCTCTGATCAACGACAAGCTGGGTATATTTTTTGAAGAAAATCCGGCCATTATAAAAAAAATAATTTTCAAAGCAGTCGAGGCTGCAAGAGCCAGAGACGCTGCCCGCAGGGCACGTGATTTAGCCCGTAATAAAGGATCTTTGATTGATTCAACCCTGCCTGGAAAGCTGGCCGATTGTCAATTTTCCGAACCCGAGAAAAGAGAAATTTTTATAGTTGAGGGAGATTCGGCCGGCGGTAGTGCAAAACAGGGAAGAGATAGAAAATTTCAGGCAATTTTGCCTCTCAGGGGAAAAATATTAAATGTTGAAAAAGCGCGTTTTGATAAACTGCTACGCAGCGAGGAGATCAGAAATCTTATTACAGCCCTTGGAACCGGTGTGGGCAAGGAAGAGTATAATATTGAAAAAATAAGATATCACAAAGTAATCATAATGACCGATGCCGATGTCGATGGCTCCCATATCCGAACACTTCTTTTAACCTTTTTTTATCGTCAGATGCCCGAACTCATTGATAAAGGGTATTTATATGTGGCTCAACCGCCCCTTTTAAAGGTCGGTAAAGGAAAAAAAAATGAAATATACCTGAAAGATGAAATGGGGCTGAGCGAATATATTATTAACAGAGTCTGTAGCTTAAAAAAAATAATTCTGAACGATGGTAAGATTGTATCAGACTATGACATGGCCCTTTTTTTAGAAGATCTTTATGAATACTATTCGACAATTTTAAGACTTGAAAAAATGGGATTTGACAATACCCTGATAGAATTGCTGATCGCTGAAAAAGCAAAGGACAAGTACTTTCTTCAGGATAGAGACAAAATGAATAAACTGAGGGAAAAATTAACCCAAAAAAGATATGAAACAGGGGTACTTTCGTGGAACAGTGGTTTGAATATTTTTGAGTTAATGGTTGAAAAAATGGAAGAAGAACAAATCCGGCCCGATGAAAGGGGGCAGGATTCAAGAGCCGTTACGATTGGAAAAAGGTTGATATATTCGAAAGATTTTCAAAAATGCCTAATTTTGGCGGAAAAAATAGAAAAATTTAATAAGCCACCTTTTAAAGTTAGAAATATAGATGATAACAAAGAAAAAAATGAGGATATCATAGAAAATAAAAGAAAATTTTTAGAATATATGATGGAAGTGGGAAAAAGAGGGGTAAGTATCCAGCGGTATAAGGGTCTGGGTGAAATGAATCCGAATCAACTCTGGGAAACCACAATGAATCCGGAAAAAAGGAATCTTTTACAGGTAAGAGTTAAAGATGCTGTGGGAACCGATGATATTTTTACCGTTCTGATGGGAGATGAAGTGGAACCTCGTAGAGAGTTTATTTACAATAATGCCCTCGAAGTAAGTACGCTTGATATATAACGAAAACCTGAATCGGAAAAGGCCGAATCGGAAAGTGATGAATTGGCTTTTTTTGATGCTTAATTCAGATGAGCCGGCCCTCAGAATTCTATGGAATTGGGTGTGCGTGGGAAAGGGATAACATCCCGGATGTTTGATATACCTGTTACCAGCATGAGAAGCCTTTCAAATCCCAATCCAAATCCGCTGTGCGCCACGGACCCATAACGTCTTGAATCAAGATACCACCAATATGCCTCTTTTGATAAACCGGTTTCCGTCATTCTGTTCTCAATAAAAGAGAGGCGTTCCTCGCGCTGGCTGCCCCCGATGATTTCACCGATTTTTGGGACCAGTATATCCATGGCGGCAACTGTCTTGTTGTCATCATTGACCCTCATGTAAAAAGGCTTTATATTCTTTGGATAATCGATAAGAATAACCGGTTTTTTAAAATAATGCTCTGTCAAAAAGCATTCATGCTCGGACTGAAGGTCTTTCCCCCTGGATACCGGGTACTCGAAGTTTCTTTTAGATTTTTTTAAGATACGGATCGCCTCGTCATACGTAATTCTGATAAAATCGGAATCGATAATATTTTTAAGGGTTTTATCAAGTTTCTTATCGACAAACCGGGTAAAAAGGGAAATATCATCTTCGCAATTTTTTAAAACATGAGATACGGTGGTTTTTATCAATTTTTCGCCTATGTCCATATTGCCTGTAAGATCACAGAAAGCCATCTCCGGCTCAACCATCCAGAATTCGGCTACGTGACGGCGGGTGTTGGAATTTTCAGCCCTGAAGGTGGGGCCAAAGGTATAAACATCTCCTAAGGCCAGGGAAAACATTTCAGCGGATAATTGGCCGGATACGGTTAGGTTGGCAAGCTTTCCAAAAAAATCGTTGGTATAATCCACTTTGTTATTTTTTTTAACGATATTCTGGAGATCGAGGGAGGTTACCTGGAAAAGTTCACCGGCACCTTCGCAATCAGACCCGGTTAAAATAGGTGTGTGGATATAAAAAAAGCCCTCTTTCCTGAAAAAAGCATGAATGGCAAATGCAAGTTCGGATCTTATTCGAAAAGCTGCGCCATATTTATTGGTGCGCGGCCTTAGATGAGCGATTGTTCTTAAAAATTCATCACTGTGGCGTTTTTTCTGAAGCGGGTAATCTTCGGTCGCGGAACTGAGAATATCAATGTTTTTAGCTATTATTTCCCATTTTTGACCACCGCCCGGAGAGGACACCAGGCTGCCGGAAACCGCTACGGCCGAACCGGTATTTATTTTTTCTATATATTGATAGTTTTGAAGTAAATTATCCGCAACTATCTGAATATTTTTTAAACATGAACCGTCATTTACCTCGATAAAACTAAACCCTTTTGAATTCCTGATGGTCCTGACCCAGCCTTTTATAAGCACTTTTCCCACAGGATTATTTTTTTTTAATACGTTTACGACTTTAATTCGCTTCATAATTATTTTACTCCTGATATTTATATGAAAGTAGTGATATATGCGTTTTGAGCAGTGCGAATAACATTCATGCCTTGTTTTACCCGAAAGGCATGGATGTTATGAAAAATAATACAATTATTGAGGTGATCCGGTCAACCCTAATAAAATTTAATTGTGAGACAGGGGATGTGAAAAAAAGTAGCGTATTTTTATTTTTCGTTTACCGGCGGAAGTTGGCCGGTTATGATAAAAACTTTGTAAAGCCTTTTAAAACATGAGTATAAGAGAACAATCATATATTCAATATTTTAAAACGAGGATGAAAAAATGATAAGAGGAGTGTAAACTAATAAATAATGAGTATTAAAAAAATGAAGGATATTTTGCCTCTGGTTGAAAAACCAAGTCTCTATCTGGGTTCTGAAGTGAATACAAAAAAAAAGGAACAGGCCCGGGGTAGACATAAAATAGCACTGGCATTTCCGGATCTTTATGAACTTGGGACATCTCATTTCGGAATTCAGATTTTATACCATATTATCAATAGTAACGCTGATTGTATTGCGGAAAGAGTTTTTGCACCTCGCAATGATATGGCAGCTTACCTCAGAAAATTTAAAGTATCGCTGGCTTCACTGGAAACAGGTATTCCGCTGGATAAATTCGATATTGTCGGTTTCAGTTTGTTATATGAGCTGAATTATACAAATGTTCTTTTGATGCTGGATCTGGCCGGAATTCCGTTTCGGGCCGCTCAAAGAGATGATTCATTTCCTTTAATAATTGCCGGTGGTCCCTGTACGTGTAATCCTGAACCCGTGGCGGACTTTTTTGATGCGATGGTAATCGGAGACGGCGAAGATGTAATCATGGAGATGATACGGCTTTGGCAGAAGTGGAAAAAAAAAGAGAATACCGGTAAAGAAAGATTGTTTGAAATGTGGTCTGCGCTGGAGGGGGTATATATCCCCTCTTTTTTTAGTCCCGAGTTTAATACAAAAGGGTTTCAAATACTGAAACCGTTGAAAAAAGATTATTTTAGTGTAAAAAAAGCGATATTAACCGATTTAAATAAAGCCCCTTTTCCGGATGCACCCGTTGTTCCTTTTGGCAAACCGGTGCACGACAGATTGCGTCTGGAAATAGCCCGGGGGTGTACCCGGGGGTGTCGTTTTTGCCAGGCTGGTATGATATATCGCCCTGTAAGGGAGAGATCGGTTGATAATTTGATGAATCTGGCGATGAAATCGTTGTCATCTACAGGGTATGATGAAATTTCTCTTTTATCACTAAGCACGGGAGATTATACAGCCGTTGGAGAACTGATGCAAGCGCTTATGCAGCGCTGTGAGGGGGACCATATCGCCGTTTCTTTGCCGTCCCTAAGAGCCGGTACTATGACATCGGAATTAATGAAGCAGATTAAAAAGGTTAGAAAAACAGGTTTTACGATTGCCCCCGAAGCCGGGAGTCAGCGGTTACGGAATGTCATCAACAAAAACATAAGTGAACAGGAAATATGCGATACCGTAAGTGATGCTTTCCAAATGGGATGGCGCCTTATCAAGTTGTACTTTATGATTGGACTGCCGACCGAAACCAAGGAGGATTTGCACGAGATCGTTGATCTTGTGAATAAATTACGGAAAAAAGGGGGATCGGGTAAATACCAGGCCAGGATTAATGTCAGCATAACAACCATGATACCTAAACCGCATACCCCTTTTCAATGGTTTTCCCAGATTTCATTGGAAGAATCTATAGATAAAATAAAAAAACTAAAGTCTTGGCTAAAAATGCCTGGAATTCATGTCAAATGGCAAGACCCCAAGGTTAGTTTAATCGAAGGGCTGTGGTCCAGAGGAGACCGTCGACTTTCAGAATTGTTGGAAACGGCGTATGAAAAAGGGTGCCGGTTTGACGGGTGGAGTGACCAGTTCAATTTTCAGTTATGGCAAGAAGCGGCTGCTGACGCTATGATAGATATGAATTTTTTTACGACAAGGCCCAGGGCCCTGAATGAGCCATTGCCCTGGAACCATATCGATATTGGTGTGACAAAAGATTATTTAATAAATGAGCGCCAAAAGGCCGACAAAGGCGGTATAACGGATGACTGCCGCTGGGGAAAATGCGATCAATGTGGGGTTTGTGATTTTAAAAGTATAAGGCCGCAGGTCTTTAACTGTGACAATATAAAAAAGGACACCTTTAAATTAAATAATAAAAAAGATGATGCGGTTTTTAAAAGACTGAAAATAGTCTATTCAAAAACAGGCATGGCTCGATTTTTTGGTCATCTTGAGATGGTTAATATCATTTTGAGAGCCGTAAGGCGTGCAGGAATCGCCGTGAAGTATTCTAACGGTTTTCATCCGCTGCCTAAGATAAGCTTTGAAGACCCCTTGCCGATCGGTACCGAAAGTCTTTATGAAAAATTCTATTTAACCGTACCCGGATCGATCAAATCCGCTACACTGATTCGATCGATAAATGCGGAGCTGCCGGAAGGTCTGATATTAAAAGACTGCGAAGTTGAACCACGTAAGGTAAAAAGAAAACAAATTGAAATAACGGATTATTTAATAAACAGCGAGGATGATATTTTTAAGAAAGATGCCCTTGATCGCTTTATTGCTGAAAAATCCGTGACCATTACCAAATTTAGTAAAAAAGGGAAGTTGAAAAAAATAAACTTAAAAGATATAGTAATAGAGATTGATGCTGAAAATTCAAACAGGTTAACGCTGAAAATTAGAAAGGTGACAGGGAAATCAGCCAGGCCCGGTGATATAATTAAAAAAATTTTCACCCTTTCTGAAATGGAATGCAAAAGCGTCAGAGTATTGAAAGTGTCAAGCAAATACATGGTAACCGACGAAATTGAGAAAAAACCCAATGTATAAAACAATAGTTATAAACGCCACAGACCATGAAACGCGCATGGCACTTCTGGAAGACGGAACAATTACCGAGATATTTATAGAGAGAAATGATGATTCGGATATTGCCGGTAATTTATACAAAGGCAGGGTGCAGAGGGTACTGCCCGGAATGCAGGCCGCTTTCGTGGATATCGGATTGAATCAGGCGGCTTTTATTTATGTTGATGATATAATCGATGAAAGTAGTGAGGCGTATGAAAAATTTTTAAATAAAGTGGAATTAGAGGATATTTCCGGAAAAGAGGAACAAAAAATTTCGGCCCCACAAAATCATCTAATTGAAGAACTTATCCGTGATGGCCAGGAAATATTGGTACAGGTGATAAAAGCGCCCATAGGTACAAAAGGTGCGAGAATAAATACATATATATCCCTGCCAGGCAGATTTTTGGTGCTGATGCCAAAGTCAAACCATATTGGCGTATCGAGGCGGATAGAAGATGAAGACGAACGCTCTCGTTTAAAAAAATGTGTTGAGAATTTAAGAACCGAACCGTACGGTTATATTGTGAGAACCGCCGCAGAGGGGGTGTCGGAATCCAAGCTTGTTTATGAGATGGGGTTTTTGAACAATATGTGGCAAAATATTCAAAAAAAGGCCCAGACTATCTCGGCACCTGCGATTTTACATCAGGAATTAAATTTGACACTTAGGGCTGTGCGGGATTTGCTTCTGCATGAAGCCGAAAAACTGGTCATAGATTCAAGAAAAGGATATAACGCTATTCTGGAATTTTTAGATATATTGATGCCGAATCTTAAAAGCTCAGTGGAGCTATATGATGGACTGGAACCCATTTTTGACGCCTATAACCTTGAGGGGGATATTTTTAGGGCAATAAAAAAGAAAGTTTGGTTAAAGTCCGGAGGCTATATTGTTATAGAACATACCGAAGCCTTGGTGGCCATTGATGTCAATACGGGAAGATATGTCGGAAAACATAATCTTGAAGAAACGATTTTAAAAACAAATCTCGAAGCTGTCAAGGAAATTGCATATCAGATAAGATTGCGGGATATTGGCGGTATTATCATAATTGATTTTATCGATATGGAAAGAACCGTCAATAGGGAAAAGGTCTATAATGCATTAAAAGAGGCCCTTGAGAAGGACCGGAGCAGGACACACGTACTTCCAATCTCAGATTTGGGTTTGATTCAAATGACACGGAAACGTATCAGAAAATCTCTTTCCAGGATTCTTTGTGAACCCTGTTTTTACTGTGATGGAGAAGGTTATCTAGTATCTAGACGGACAATATGTTATAATATTTCAAGGGAGATAATGCGTGAAGTAGCGGATATGGCGGGGGCAAGGTTAACACTCAGGGTAAATCCGGAAATTGCTGAACTTCTCCATGGTGAAGAAAACAGTATTATTATATCATTGGAAAAACAGATCGGAAAACAGATCATTATATATCCAAACAGCAAGTTTCATATGGAAGAATTTGATATTTTGGAAATAGCTCAATAAAACAATGGATTTTGGTCGATTATTTAAACCGCTTAGGGTTGGCGCAATAATATGGTCAATTCATGTTTTCATCGTTTTTAAAGGAGCTTTCCAAGATTACGTACTATCGATTACCAACAGTGTTTTCTCTTATTTATAGCTTGACACATCTGTGATATTATGGTTAATTATTAAGATTTGATATTAGAAAAAAGAATAATATGTAATAAAAACAGATCACATTCCGTAAGAATAAGAATATAAAGTTATAGAGAAGAGGGCCAAAGAGTATGAAAAGAACATATCAACCCAGCAGAATTAAGCGGGCAAGAACACATGGATTTTTAAAACGAATGTCAACCAAAGCTGGGCGAAGGATTGTAAATAGGCGCAGAGCCAAGGGCAGACAAAAACTAACCGCTTAAAAATATTAATAAAAATAACATAAAAGGGTTACAGGGATCAAGTAAAATTTCGTTTTTTTTTAAAAAATTCGAGAGATTGTTAAAACGGAATGAATTTATAAGCTTATCCAGGTCAGGGAGAAGAGTCCGAAATGCACTTTTTATTGGAAATTTTTTACCCGGAAAAGCCGAAAATTGCCGGCTTGGTATAACTGTAACCAAAAAAGTAGGCTGTGCTGTAACCAGAAACAGAATTAGGCGACTTGTAAGGGAATATTTCAGAACCCGAAGGTTAACGATAAGAGGAATCTGGGATATAAATATAATCGCAACCAAGGCTGCTGCTGAGGCCACATCTGAAAAATTGTTTACAGCACTTCAAAGAATATTTGATGAAATATCAAATAATAAACGTGATTAAAAGAATATTTTTGCTACTCATCCGGACGTATCAGTATCTTATTTCCCCGGTCTTGGGACCGTCGTGTCGTTTTTACCCCAGTTGCTCAGAATATTCGTATCAGGCGGTTTCCAAGTATGGCGCCCTGAAAGGCTCTCTGCTGGCTGTAAGAAGGATACTGCGCTGTCATCCGTTTAATCCCGGGGGATTTGATCCTGTACCATAACAGGGAAAAGGCTAAGTATGTTCAGGTTTATGGCAGCAAAAATGTGGATAGATACTTGTAATTTAAAGAACCCAAGTTTTTAAAAAGGACTTCTCAGGGTAGCGCTTAAAATAATTGCAAAAGGATCTGGCCTGAAACAGAGCTGCATTCAAGGCCCATAAACCGGTATGGAAAATACGGCTTTGGTAAGATTGTGCCGCCTCTATTCAAGGTTGATTGACAATCTATCCCGGACAATTTGTTTTTTCCACAGTCCTCAGAAACCTGCCTCAAGAATTACTGCAAATATTCTAATCTCGCTATCAATTAAAATATCAAAGAAAGAGTCGTACTACCCAGGGAGAAAAAAATGGATCAATCCAGAGTGGTTATTGCTATTGTATTGAGTTTTCTTGTGTTTTTTTTGTGGGAATATTTTACTGTTGATAAAGACGCCGTCAATAAAACCAGCGAAGAAACACAGGTCCTCCAAGTTGAAAAACAAAAAAAATTTACTCCTGAAGAAGAATTAAGTGCCGGAAGTATTGGCAATGAGTCTCCTGCAAAACCTTCAGCAATAGCGGGTACAGGCCGGACAATTAGGATTGATACAGAATTGTATACTGCTGAAATATCTGAAAACGGCGCTGTTTTAAAAAGTTTTATGTTAAAAAAATACCGGGAAACGGTTGAAAAAACATCTCCATTTAAAGAGTTAATATCAAAAGATATGACAAAGGGTGTTTGTCGCACCTGGTCCAAAAACGAAAGTATTCCTGAAATGATAGGCGCTGTATATAACGCGGAAGTCAGTGATGAAAAAATCGAAATAATATCGGAAACGCAGTCAATTAAATTTATATGGATCTCCACTGATGGTATAACGGTGGAAAAGGAGTATAGTTTTTCACCAGATACCTATCTGATCGGTCTCAATCTGACAATCAAAAATGGATCGGACCGCCCCTTGGTGGACCATCTTATTTTGTCCATTGAAAAGGCATTCACTGAAGGTGGGCGTGTTTATGGATTTACAGGCCCCAGTGCTCTTATCAACCAGAAACTCGAACAAATAAAAACAAAGAAGCTGAAAGATAAGGATACTTTTGAAGGCAAGATAAACTGGATTGCCCTGCAAGATCGCTATTTTTTGGAAAGTGTTATACCCGGAAATACAGATGATGCCATACTGCAGGTTTTGCAGCATGAAGAGAATATTATAGAGAGCCGGCTGATAACCGAAATGAAAAATATCAATCCCGGTGAGTACAAGCAATTTGTATTTGATCTCTATTTCGGTCCAAAAAGCATGAAAGTCCTGGCGGATATTAACAACGGGCTCGGCAAGGCCATTAATTTCGGTATGTTTGATATACTTGCCAAACCCTGCCTCTGGATAATGAATTTTGTATACGGATTTATTCCCAATTATGGAATTGCCATTATCATACTGACCCTCTTCACAAAGCTATTGTTGTGGCCTCTCGGCAACAAAAGTTATAAATCAATGGGGGAGATGAAAAAAATCCAACCCTTGATGGCTGAACTAAGGGAGAAGTACAAGGATGATAAAAAAAGAATGAACCAGGAACTCATGGGACTGTATAAGGTATATAAAATCAATCCCATGGGCGGCTGTTTGCCAATGGTGGTCCAGATGCCCGTCTTTTTTGCCCTTTATAGAATGCTCTATGAGGCGATAGAATTAAGGCACGCGCCTTTCTTTATGTGGATCAATGATTTGTCGGCACCGGACCGATTGTTTCATTTTGATATTTCAATACCTTTCATGGAACCCCCGTACGGTATCCCTGTTTTAACTATCGTGATGGGGGCGACAATGTTTTTACAGCAAAAATTGACACCTAGTCCGGGAGATCCGACACAGGCCAAAATGATGATGTTTATGCCGGTTATATTCACAGTTATTTTTATAAATTTTTCATCAGGACTCGTTTTATACTGGCTTATAAATAACATTCTTTCTATTGCTCAACAGTATTATACACAAAAGAAAATGGCATAATAACGGAGGTTTCAAATGGCTCCAAGTTTTGAGTTCGAAGCCAAAAATGTGGAAAAGGCAATAAATGCCGCCAGCACGAAGCTGAACAAAAGCAAAGAAAATTTGAAATATGAGATCATCTCATATGGATCAACCGGAATTTTTGGGCTGGTAGGGCGGAAAAGGGCTAAAATCAGGGTTATCCTTGAGGAAAATAATGAACAAGTAAAAAAGCCCAATAATGTGAGGGAAAAGCAACCCCAACCAATTGTTCCAGATAAAATCAGAAGCAAAAATGAATTCGCTATAGAAAAAATCGATCAGAACGAAAAAAAGGTCAATCCGGAAGCGGTTGTTGATGAACTTATAGACCCTGGTGAAAAAGGGCGCAGGGCATTAAAAAGAATTATCGACTGTATCAGCAATGATGCCGAAATTACGGTTGCTCAGGAACCGGAAGTAATTAATTTTTTGATATCTGGTGGAGACGCTTCACGGCTGATAGGAAAAAGAGGGCAGACATTGGAAGCGATTCAATATGTACTTGAAAAAATCGTAAACAAGAACCGTGAAAACAGAATTAGGGTAAGAGTCGATATTGAAGACTATATAAAAAATAAGGAAATAAAGCTTGTGGAGATGGCTGAAAAGCTGGCCGATAAATCAAAAAAAACCGGCAAGCCTGTTTCTTTGGGACAGCTCAACGCCCATGATCGGCGGATCGTTCATATCGCCTTGAAAGCTGACACCAGCGTCAGAACCCAAAGCCGAGGGCAGGGGTTTTATAGGAAATTAATAATTTTCCCGAAACAAAACAAAAATGATACCCTTCAATAGGTCTCAGAACCCTGACTATAAAACTTGTGTTCGTTTTGGGCTGGGTGTTAAAAAAAATTTTTCTCGTGATAATGGGCTGTATAGATTCATAGGCGCGCCCCAACCGAGTATTATTACTATAATATATTGAAAATACTAAAAATTCTTTACAGGCCGGTTATTGATGAGTAAGTTTTTTTTTTATAAATATCTTTCGTGTGAAGATTACAAGATTCAAAAAGAAAAGATATGATGGAAAGAGGCACCATCGCTGCGATTTCCACTCCCCAGGGCACAGGAGGGATAGGGATAATAAAAATTTCCGGTTCATTAGCCCTTACGATCGGGAAAAAGGTATTTCATAAGAAATCCCGGCAGACCCCTGTCGACAATACCGGAGTTTTTTTCCAATCCCATCGATTTTATTATGGCCACATCATCGACCCCGATACGGATGATCTCATAGACGAAGTTCTAATCGTTTTTATGAAATCGCCAGGCAGTTATACCCGGGAGGATATAATCGAAATTCATTCACACTCCGGACGGGCGGTACTGCAGGCAATTTTAAGTTTGGTTTTGGACTTCGGTGCTGAGCTTGCGCAACCCGGTGAATTTACTCGAAGAGCTTTTCTAAATGGGAGAATCGATTTAACGCAGGCCGAGGCGGTCATGGATATAATCAATGCAAAATCAAAACTAGCACTTGATATTGCAGCGGCTCAGCTCAAAGGGGCTTTAAAAGAGCGTATAATGGTGGTCAGGAACGAACTTTTAAAAATTCAGGTCGTATGTGAGGCTTTTATCGATTTCCCTGAGGATATGGATGATGCGTTTGAAACTTCGGAAACGCTAGTCAAACTAAAAGAGTGGGGTGAAAAGCCGCTAAGAGAATTGCTTTCTAACTATGAAAATGGCCATGTTATCCGTGAGGGAATAAAAATCGCTATAATCGGGAAACCAAATGTCGGAAAATCGAGCCTGATGAATCGTATGCTTGAAAAAGAAAGAGTACTCGTTACGGACATCCCCGGTACCACAAGGGATATGATTGAAGAAACGATAAATATTCATGGTGTTACTGTGTTGCTGGCAGACACAGCCGGTTTACACCAAGCCGCTGATCCTGTTGAGGCGATGGGTATAAGAAAAACGGACGAGTGTATAAACAATGCGGATTTGATTATCTTTATGAAAGATGCCTCTGTGCCCATGGATGAGAATGACCACAGAATATATAAACAAATCAAACATAAAAAACACATTATCGTTAGAAACAAGATCGATATTGCCCCAACCGAAGGCAGCGACACAACACAATGGAAAAATATAAATGAAATCGATGTTTCCGTACTAAGGAATGCCGGAATTAAAGGGTTGAAAAAAAAAATATTTCAAACTGTTGCGATGGAGACTGCGCCCGAAGGCGGTTATAAAATTATACCAAATTTAAGGCAAAAGAAGATGATCGAAAAAGCTGCAAGAAATATCACCGACGCAATCACGAGTATAGAAGAGGGCGTGTTTTTAGAACTGGTCGTTTTCGATATTAAAGATGCCATCAATAACCTTAATCACGTTCTTGGGGTAATTGTCGATACGGATGTCCAGGAAAAAATATTTGATCAGTTTTGTGTCGGCAAATAATGTTTCACGTGAAACATTTGGATTGTTTATTGTAAAATGGTGCTAACTTGGTTTTTGTTGACTGAGGGGGAGAGATGGACGTCGATTTTTCACCATATTTTAAAAAATATGAAACGCTAATTAAAACAACAGATGATATTTTTATGCGGGTAAAAAATGATTACCCCGAATGCGTAAAATGTACCAGCGGATGTGATGATTGTTGCTATGCTATGTTCGATCTCACGCTGATCGAAGCCTTGTATCTGAACAATAAGTTTAAAGCGGTTTTCGAAGCCCAGGACAGGGTAATAATTGAAGAAAGAGCCAATCGGGCGGATAGAATAATTCACAAAATAAAACGGTCTGCGTTTAATAAGCTGGAAAAGGGATCGAGTGAGGCGGAAATTTTATCGGAATTGGCACTGCAGCACGTTCGCTGCCCTCTGCTAAATGATAATAAAATGTGTGAGATGTATGCGTTTCGACCGGCAACCTGTCGACTGTACGGAATCCCTACGGCCATTAATGGCCGTGGCTACACATGCGGTAAATCCGGGTTTGAGCCGGGGGGGACTTATCCAACGGTTAATATGGATCAACTGTTTAGCCGATTGCAGCAAATTTCCGCTGAGTTGATTTTTGATATTAAATCAAGGTATGTAAAACTTGCAGATATGCTGGTACCGCTTTCTATGGCACTGTTAACAGACTACACGGAAGAATATCTTGGGATAAATGATGGGCACAAAGCCGGTGATTTCAGAATTATCAGATAGGGGAGACAAGTGAATACGCTGACATCCGAGGAAATAGAGGAACGAAAAAAGGCGATCTTCGATTCTATGTCGCCTAAAAGGCAGAAGCACATCGTTAAAAAAGGGTATGAAAAGTGGGATCCGTTCGAGGAGCCTAAGGATCCGATCGATATCCGTAAAGATAAAACCAGGAGAACAACCCAGCAATTGGTCAGAGAGTTCCTTCAATCGCGTACTTTTGATCAGTATAGCAATGCATACGGGAGAGGTGTCGTAGAGATTTGCCATGGCATTATCAATAACGACGAACGGTTTCAGGGTATGTATGAATTCGCCCTGTGGTATCGAAAACTTCTTGTAAAAGAGGGATATGAAGAGAATCTGAAAAGCGATTGATGGCCGTGTGTATTATATGCCGGATTACCTGTAAGTTTTAGATAGCGTCTGTTCCTGATGGATACCACCCATCCGATAATAAAAAATTATATAATATCAGATAGTTAACAAATTGGTGAGTAGAAATATTTTCAAATTGCCCTTAAATTATTTAGGCCATACGTACGTATGGCCTAAATAAGAAACGGCTTGAAATCGCTAAATAGGAGAGCAGCCCTGTAAAGCGTTGATATGCTTGACCTGGCAGAAATTGTATGAAACCAGGTTCTGGAAGTGATTTGATTTTTCTTACAAAGACAGAATTGAATTATGATGGCATCTTGGCAGGCAGGTGTCGGTCTGGTTAACGACAGTAAGATTCGTGCAAAATGTTTTGAAAAAAATTTGTTCAAAAATTAAAATCCGGGCAGTTCAAATTGTAGAGTATGGCAGATTCAGCAATCTATGTTCTTATCAGGTCTATCGTCAGGGTGGGCATAAATTTACCCTCTATTCTTATGGTATTCCAGTTAACCGGTTATGGGAACCCTTTGATTGTTTTAGACTTGGAGCGGCGGGTAAAGCCAGCAACGGCTGGGGTGAAATGACGTATACAGTCATGAAAAGTGCGGTTTTTTAAAAAAAGGGGGCGATGTGAAAAACATCACCCCCTTTTTTATCGATTTCAATCAAACAATCAGTAAAAAATTATTTGGTCTTTCCGGTGGCGGCACCGTGTAGTTTGATCTCGACTTTTTCGGTGAGCCCTTCGTAATACGTGCGGAGAATGTCAACGACTTCATCGCGCCCGAAATGATCTGGAAGTTCCTGCCCTTCGGAGAGCATCTTGCGCAACATGGTTCCTGAGAGCAGCACGCGGTCCTCTTTTTCATGGGGGCAGGTTCTCAAAGAGGCCATGCCGTCGCATTTATAGCAGTAGAAGGTCCAGTCGATTTTGAGGGGCAGACAAAGCAATGCTTTACCCGGCGCTTCAGGTGCAGGAATTTTGTCAAAGATGGTTTGGGCTTCAAACATGCCGTAAAAATCACCGACACCGGCATGGTCCCGGCCAATGATCATGCGGGAGCATCCGTAGTTCTGACGGAAAGTGGCGTGCAGTAGTGCTTCACGGGGTCCGGCATAGCGCATGTCAAGAGGATATCCACCCTGGACGACGTTGTCTTCAACAAAATAGTTTTTTACCAGCGCATCGATGCAGTTGATACGAACTTCGGCCGGGATATCGCCGGGTTTCAGGTTTCCCACCAGGGAATGGATATAGACGCCGTCGCAAACTTCAATTGCGATTTTACAGAGATATTCATGGGAACGGTGCATGGGGTTCCGCAACTGCAGGGCCGCCACTTCACTCCAGCCCTTTTCTTCAAAAATTTTGCGGGACTCGGACGGGTGCATGTAAACACCGGGGTATTTGGTCGGGTATTCGCCTTCGCTCAGAACCTTGATGGGACCGGCCAGATTGACGTCCTTCTGGTTCATGACCATCTGAACCCCAGGGTGATCGTCCATGGCGACTTTCCAGAAAGCTTCAGCCGTCGGTGTTCCTTCGCCCTGGAATATTTTTTCGCATTCATATTTTTTGTCTTCGGCCGTCATGTCATATTTTTCGGTAACTTTCATGGTGGCCATGATTTCCCCGTCTGCTGTAACCAGAGCGATTTCTTCGCCGTGAGCGATTTGGTCGGCGTCTGCCTTGTCAGCGGAAAGCGTAACCGGTATGGGCCAGAAAGTTCCGTCGGCTGTCAGGAAGTCGTCGCATACGCCCTTCCAGTCCGCTCGGGTCATAAAACCTGTTAAAGGGCTGAATCCTCCGATACCCATCATAATGATGTCACCTTCTTCGCGGGGGGAGATTGTGATTTGTTTCAGAGCTGCCGCTTCTTTCCTTTTCTGTTCGAGTTCAGCGCCTTCAAGAAGGCAGCAGGTCAAGCCTTTTCCACCATGAGGTTCAATCAGTTTTGCCATTTGCTTTAGTCTCCTTTCACTTGCGGTTTATTATAGCTTGTGTCACTAATATTATAGCTCCAACTCAATAATATTACACATGTATAGAAATACTGTTTTTAATAAGGACGAGGCGATTTGTCAAGCCTAATCCAACGGTTTTGGCAATTCTAATTTTGCAATAATGACAACCGGCAGCACTATTAAGAATCGATCTTGCAATGGATTTTGGAAGGATGTTAACTTTTTTAAAGATATGGGGTGTTTTCCGTTGACCGAAAGATATTTTTTAGCCTCGGGTTGATAAATCAGCTTCTCCCGGGCAAACTAACCGCTTATGTTTTTATTTTTTATGAAAACATATTTCTTGCCAAGATAAAGCTCACATGGTATGTGACAACCTTAATATTTTAAAGCTTTGCTCAATATAATCAAACGATGTTTGATGTTAAAAATGAATTGGTGGTAAGATCAAGCAAGGGGTATCCGAATAATATCGTCACCCCGGTGCGGTCTGGCGGAACACTATTGTAATCGTCTGTTTGGTTATACGGGGAAGCTTGTGAGGTGTTTTTTCAAACTATAATTAAATTAAAGGAGGAAGTATTCAATGGCTTATGATGCAGTGAACATGGCTGACTGGCAAATTTCCGAGGCGGCTGAGGCAAATATGCCGCTCCCCGAGGACTGGATTGAGAAACTGGGTCTTCAAAAAGAAGAAGTTTTACCCATGGGCAGGCTTGCAAAACTCGATTTTTTGAAAATTATCGATCGCCTGAAAGACAAACCCGACGGAAAATATATTGAAGTGACCGCCATCACCCCCACTCCGCTGGGTGAAGGGAAAAGCACTACCGCCGTAGGTCTGATGGAAGGTCTCGGCAAACGGGGCGTTAACGTGGGCGGCTGCCTGCGCCAGCCTTCGGGGGGCCCGACCATGAACGTCAAGGGAACGGCGGCCGGCGGCGGCAACTCTCTTCTGATCCCCATGACCGAATTCTCTCTGGGTCTGACCGGTGACATCAACGACATCATGAATGCCCACAACCTGGCCATGGTGGCCCTGACATCCCGTATGCAGCATGAAAGAAACTACAACGACGAGCAACTCGCCCGCCTGACCGGCATGCGCCGATTGAGCGTTGATCCCACCCGGGTCGAGATGGGCTGGATTATCGATTTCTGTGCCCAGGCCCTGCGGAACATCGTCATTGGTCTGGGTGGCCGCATGGACGGATTCACCATGCAATCCAAGTTCGGTATTGCCGTAGGTTCCGAATGTATGGCCATCCTGGCTGTCGCAAAAGACCTGGCAGACCTGAAGCAGCGTCTCAACAACATCACCGTGGCCTTTGACAAAAGCGGCAAACCCATTACCACCGGGGATCTGGAAGTCGGCAACGCTATGGCCGCATTCATGAGAAACACCATCAACCCGACCATGATGTGCACAGCCGAATATCAGCCCTGCATGGTACACGCCGGGCCGTTTGCCAACATCGCCGTGGGCCAGTCCTCCATCATTGCCGACCGCGTCGGTCTGAAGCTGTTTGACTATCATGTCACCGAATCCGGCTTTGCCGCCGACATCGGTTTTGAAAAATTTTGGAACGTCAAATGCCGTTTTAGTGGTCTGAAACCCCATGTATCTGTCCTCACATCTACTATCCGGGCCCTGAAAATGCACGGCGGCGGCCCCAAGGTCGTTGCCGGCAAAGTCCTGCCCGACGAATACACCCAGGAGAACCTCGATCTGGTGGAAAAGGGCTGTGAAAACATGGTCCATATGATCAATGTCATCCGCAAATCCGGCATCAACCCGGTGGTCTGCGTTAACCGGTTCTACACCGACACCGATGCGGAATGCGCCATTGTGCGCAAGGCCGCAGAAGCTGCCGGGGCACGCTGTGCCGAGTCCAAGCACTGGGAAAAAGGGGGTGATGGCGCCCTCGAACTCGCCGATGCGGTCATCGATGCCTGCAATGATGAAGGCGAGTTCAACTTTCTGTATCCGCTGGAAATGAAGCTGCGCGACCGCGTCAATCTCATCGCCAAAGAAGTCTATGGCGCTGACGGTGTTGACTGGCAGCCCGAAGCCGAAGCCAAGGCCAAGATGCTGGAAAGTGATCCCAAATACGCCGACTTCGCCACCATGATGGTCAAGACCCATTTGAGCCTGACCCATGATCCGGTCATCAAGGGTGTGCCCAAGGGTTGGCGGTTGCCGATCCGCGACGTGCTCATCTACTCCGGGGCAAAATTTCTTTGTCCATGCGCCGGTACCATCAGCCTGATGCCTGGAACCAGTTCCAATCCGGCTTTCAGAAGAATTGACGTGGATACGGAAACCGGCAAGGTATCCGGACTGTTCTAAATTGGGCTTTTCCCGATTGTAATTCAAAGGGGTCCGAAGTTGTATTCGGATCCCTTTTTTTATAGCAAAATAAAACAGTGCAGAGTAGACAGGCAGCCTTTTCTCTCGCCCATACTGTTTTATAAGTAAAAAATGTGTGTTTTGAGTTGCAAGAAATATGGTGACGGTTTTGCTGCTCTCATTGTTTACCATTCATTACTTTCATGTCTTGTCAAGATCTTTGGCTTTTGCCTGAAAAGGCATGGCCGTTATTAAAACCTCAGGGAGCGCCTGTAATGCGATTTTTGTTGATCAACCCTTTTTACCCTATCTCCGAAACCCCGTCACCACCGCTAGGCCTGGCATTTCTGGCCGCTGTACTGGAAAAAGCCGGCATAAATGTAAAGGTGCTAGATTTTGTCGTGTATCCTTACGGCAAAAATATTCTTGAAACCGAATTAAACAGTTTCCGGCCTGATTTTGTCGGATTGACTTCGGTTACCATGACGTTTGACAATGCCATTGGTATTGTCAAGGATGTCAAAGACATTGATCCGAATATAACTACCGTCATGGGTGGGCCTCATGTCAGCTTCTGCGCACAGGAGACCCTGGGTCTTTATCCTGAACTCGATTTTATCGTTATCGGTGAAGGGGAAGAAACGATTGTTGAACTGATCCGCGCGACCCGGGGCGCGTGCAACCGGGCCGATATAAAAGGCATTGCCTATCGAGACGGTTCTAAGACGGTCACCACCGGCGTCCGCCCTTTTACCGATGTGAACGCGCTGCCGCTTCCGGCCCGCCACTTGATTCCGCTGGGGCGGTATCGGGCCTTGGGCATGCCCATCAGCATGACCTCAAGCCGGGGCTGCCCTTTTAACTGCATCTTCTGTGTCGGTCGCAAAATGGTGGGTTCAAAAGTCCGTTACCGCAATGCCCGGAGTGTCGTGGATGAAATGGAATACCTGTCCACCCTCGGGTTTCACCAGATCAATCTGGCCGATGATCTTTTTACTGCAAACAAAAATCATTGCCATGCTGTTTGCGATGAAATCATCAGACGTAATGTGAACGTTAAATGGACCTCTTTTGCCCGGGTTGATACAGTCTCAATCGACGTACTTGTTAAAATGAAAGATGCCGGATGTCAGGCCGTCAGTTTTGGAATCGAATCCGCAAATGCCCAAATACTGAAAACCATTAAAAAAGGAATCACTCTCAAACAGGTCGTCGATGCCATAAAGATGTGCAATGTGGCCGGTATTATGCCCCATGGATCCTTTATTCTCGGCTTGCCTGGGGAAACCCCGGAAACCATCGGGGAAACCGTTGAGTTTGGTCTTCAAATGAAAAAACTGGGGCTTTCCTATGGTTTCCATCTTCTTGCCCCGTTTCCCGGAACTGAAATTCGAGACCAGTGTGACCGCTACGGCATTAAAATAATGACCCATGACTGGTCCCGATATCACGCCAACCGGGCCATCGTGGAAACACCGGCAACCAATCAGGCCATGATGGACGAGATTGTCATTAAATGGGAAAACGAATATGATGATGAACTGAACCATATCAAAAAACGGATCGAGGCGGGAGAGGCTACGGCAAAAGAGGCCGAACCGCTGGTTAACCTGGAACGGATTATTTTAATATATGATTTGATGATGGGCCGTATGATTGAAAAACAGGGAACCTGGCATCAGGCCCGTCCCGGAGCCGATAAAGATCCTCTGAAAACGCTGGCTGTCAGGCTTCAGATGTCAGTCAAGGTTCCTTTAGACCGGATATACAACACCCTGAAACTGGCGGTTGAAAACGGGAATCTGGCCTTAGTTGATACCAACCCCGGGATTCGATGGAAATGGGTTGATTATCTTTGATAAAGAAATGAGAGATAATGCATGATACTCAAATTTGACCTCAGACATCACTGCATCGAAACAGCCGTCAGAAAATTGTATAATAAATCGATTTCTCAATATTTCAAAACAAACGGGGAGAAAGAAATACTCGGAAGGCAAATTGATCTTTTGAAAACCGTATTGGAAACGTGCGACTTTACCTATCTGCGGGGCACTTATAGAGAACTTGCCGGTCATTGCCAGGCAAACGCAGCAATCCGTACCGATTCCAAAAATCGGATAACAATCCTGTTAAATGGTCGACAAATAAGGACATATACGAACAAGCGTTGAAAAATGGCTGTCACCAGTGCAGTGGATGTCAATGCTACAAAGGAGGATTCCATTGGAATTTTTTGCAGACCCCCGGATCTGGATAGCCCTGTTCACGCTTACCGCCCTTGAAATTGTTCTGGGAATTGATAATATCATCTTTATTGCCATATTGGCGGGCAGACTGCCAAAAGGGCAGCAGGGCAAGGGCCGGATTATCGGCCTCGGGCTGGCCATGGTAACACGTATTGCCCTGTTGTTCTCATTAACGTTTATCATGCGCCTGACCGAACCGATTTTCACGATTCTGGGCCAGGGGATATCCGGTCGGGACATCATTTTGATAACCGGCGGTCTGTTTCTGCTGGGAAAAAGTACGCATGAAGTTCACGGAGCGCTCGAAGGTTCAGCTCAGGCATATGACCGGAGAGGGCACCGGGAAAACACATCATTTATGAGTGTTATCATTCAGATTATGCTTCTGGACATTGTTTTTTCGCTTGATTCCGTCATTACGGCCATAGGTCTGACCGATCAGTTGATCATAATGGTTGCGGCCATTGTCATTGCCGTGATATTTATGATGGTATTATCCAGCACCGTCAGCACGTTTATTGAAAACCACCCAACAATAAAGATTCTGGCCCTGAGTTTTTTGCTGATGATTGGTGTCGCCTTGATTGGGGAAGGTCTGGACCTGCATATTCCAAAAGGATATATCTATTTTTCTATGGCATTTTCCCTTTTTGTGGAGTTGCTGAATACGCAATTGCGTAAATCCACGGTCGTGCCGCTTCAACTTCACAGGCCCCACGGCGATGCGAAAAAAAATAGATAAACCGGCAAAACTATATGGGTATTGAAAAATGAACAATGTGAATAATGAAACGCAGAGATACCCTAAATCGCCAATACGCACTTTATTCAGTATTTAATTGATATAGCGAACCTTTTAACCAATAAAAAAAACAATGCTTAAAATTGGAAACTATAATACGCTGCGGGTTATACGAATAGAAAGTTTCGGGGTTTACCTGATTTCAGATATGGCGGAAATTTTGCTGCCGGGCAAGTATGTCCCCTCAGGTACGGCTGTTGGCGATCGAATCAGGGTTTTTGTGTACAATGACACTGAAGACCGCATAATTGCCACAACGGTGACCCCAAAGTCCCAGGTCGGTGAATTTGCCTTTCTACAGGTAAAAGATGTCTCCGGATCGGGTGTTTTTCTGGATTGGGGCCTTGAAAAAGATTTGCTGGTTCCTGCACGCCAACAGTCCGATCAAATGATCAGAGGAAACTTTTATGTAGTACGGTTGTATCTGGACCATGAAACCCGTCGGATCGCCGCCTCCGCCGATATCGCTGAGTTTTTAAGAAACAAACCAGGGGGGGTGAAACCCGGCAACCGGGTCGGGCTTCTGGTTTATGGCCGGGCAGACATTGGATATCGGGTCATCGTGAATAACGCCTATAATGGACTGCTATATTTTCAAGACGTATTCGAACCCCTGAAAACCGGCGATCAAAAAACGGCCTATGTAAAGGAAATCCTTAAAGACGGTATGCTTGTTGTTACTTTAAAAAAATCTGTTTTTAAAATTCCGCGGAAAGACGTCTCTGATATGCCGGGAAAACCCAGCCCCGGGACCTTATACGATCAAAAAAAACAGATCATCCGGGCGTTGGAAAACACCGATGGTTTTTTGCCTCTTCATGATAAAAGCAGTCCTGACGAGATTTACAAGGCCTTTCAGATGAGCAAAAAGAATTTTAAACAAATTATCGGCCGCTTTTATCGGGAAAAAAAAATAATAATCACCAAAGAGGGTATCAGGCTTTTGAAGAAAAAGAAATAACAGGGAAATCCTTACTTCTCCAGCAAATCCTTCACTATTGTAACAAGCTGTTTCAGTTTCAGCGGTTTGTTCAGAATTTTATCAGCGCCAAGTTTGCCCGCCACCTCAAGGTACTGACCGCCGCCCACGGTGCCACCGCCGGAAATAGCAATAATTTTGAGATTGGGAAAATCCCGACGTAATTCAATAATGATTTCAATGCCCTCTTTTTCCGGCATGACAAGGTCGGTGATAACCAGATCCGTCGGATTCTTCATGAATATCTGCAAACCCTGTTTGCCGTCGGAGGCATCCTCGACATCATATCCACTCCGCTCCAAAACCTCTCTCAGCATTTTGCGAATCAGATCATCATCATCAATAATAAGAATCCGTGGCATCTTCCTTCCTCACCTGAAGTGTCATAATGCAGTGCAGACACTACAATTTTGTGTTTTTCCGGAAACAGGGGGTTTTAAATACCGGGGGATAAAATTTTTCCGCCTGGTAGAATATGTAGGATACGCAGACCCGGCATGTCTATTTGCGCCATATCTACAGGAACATATTAACTATTTCAAGAAAAAAATATCAAAACGCCGCCCAATGAAATCTGCACCGGTTGTACCGAGTCGGTTTCTCTTTTTTTTAAAGTGCTGAAGCCTGTGTGTATAGACCTCATTTCCGCGAGCAGATGAAATAATAGGAGATAATAATTAGATGTGTTTGCCTATCAGGGAGAAATATTGACAAGGCCAAACCGACCTGATAATTTTAACTGGAAATAACGCCTTAAACCCCTGTTTCCACATTAATGAAAAGTGAGGTATGTATGAAAAAATTAATTTTTGCGATCGCAATAATTTTGTTTGTTTTCGGATGTACCGGAAACCAGGTCAGGCTGACGGAAAAAAACCTTGCTGAGGCAGAGGCTACTATACGTTCAGCCAAATTAATGGGCGCTGAAATCGCCGCTCCAGTGGAAATAGAAAAAGCCGAGCGTCTTTATGAAATAGCTGAAGAAGATTTTTATAATGAGCCCCGGAACCGTTTGCTGATATATCTTCGGCGAAAGGCCGCGCTTAACAAAACGGCATTGCAGAATGCACAAATCGCCAAACAACTTGCAGAAAAAGCCATTATCCAGACGACAGAAAAAAATAGCTTGCCAAGTACCCGGAACAAATCGCTTACGATTGAAATCGACCATCTGAAAGACCGAAATCAGCAACTTGAAAAAGAAGCCGGTCGGATAAAGGCTCAAAACACCCTGCTCAGGAAGGGCACAGAAAAATTGAAAACAAAAATGCAAACACTTCAAGTAGAAAAAAAGAGGTTTGTCCGGCAGGCGGCAGAGATCAAACAACCCGTTCAAAAGGCATTGCTGAAAGACCCCGGGGATCTGTATCGTAAAGGTTTTTATCTTTATCAGACCAGAAAATACGATGCGGCCCGGAAAATATTTCAGCAATACCTTGTTACCTATATCGATAGCCTTAGTGATAACGCCCAGTACTGGATTGGTGAATGCTATTATATGCAGCAGAAGTATGAACTTTCAGTCGAGGCTTTTGAAGCGGTTTTATCCAAATTCAGGGACAGCAACAAAATACCTGACACGCTTCTGAAACTCGGGCTTTGCCACCATCACCTCACTCATTTTAAAAAAGCCGGCGCAAACTGGCAATTGCTGACTGATCGCTACCCGAAAACGCGGGCGGCAGAATTTGCCGGTAAATTTCTCGCCCGGCAAAAAAAACGGCAATCTTAACAGCCGTTATTCATACACAAGAGGATTTGAATATAATGGCAACGGAAAACGACATTGTACTGATTCACATGGAAGACACACCGATCACTTTTGCCAGAATAGAAAATATTACACCGGACGGTAAACCGGACTGGTATCATGTAAAACTGCTTCTGCTGCAGGTACCACAGCTTCAAATTGCAACCTGGGTTTTAAAAAATGATTATATCAACGGCGATACATTCACCATGAACGGCAAAAAAATACGCCTTGATCTGATCGTTTGCCCGGCGGACCCGCCATCTGGAACAGACCTTAAAAAAAGTCAAAAAGAAACCGACCCAACAAGTAGTGGCACAGCTCAGGTCATTTCTCTGAAAGATTTAAAAAAAAAGTAATTTTATAAGCCGCATTACGCACCCTTAAGTATATATGACTCCCGCACAGTCGGTAATCGCATTTTTCTATGATCGTGGAAAATTATTGATGCACAGCACTATGGATAGGGCTCCGATGGGGGAAATTAAAGAATTTTTTCCGAATTAGTGACCGTTGATGCCGGGCCTATGAATAGATTAGTAAAATGAAAGCAACAAACCATCATCCGCTGCAAATTAATATTGGTGCTGTTACACTGGAAAATCCTACCGTAATGGCACCGCTGGCCGGGATTACCAGCCTGCCCTTTCGGTTGCTGATGAAAGCGGCAGGGTGTGCACTGGTCTGCTCCGAGATGCTCAGCAGCAACGGCCTGGTATACAATTCTCGAAAAACTATGGCGCTTCTGTGCAGCACGCTGCAGGAAAAACCCCTGAGCGTTCAAATTTTTGGATCTGACCCGGCAATAATGGCAGATGCCGCAGCCATCGTTGAATCTTCAGGAGCGGCCATACTGGATATTAATTTTGGATGTTCGGTGAAAAAAATTGTTAAAACCGGGGCGGGGGCAGCCCTTATGCGAACGCCTGAAAAAGCGGAAAGTATACTGAATGCCGTTCGTAAAGCTGTAAAAATTCCCGTAACCATAAAAATTAGATCCGGCTGGGGCAAATCCGCCGAGCAGGCCTTTATCACTGCAAAAATTGCTGAAACCTGCGGTGTCGACGCTATAACCGTGCATCCCCGAACATCGACACAGGGTTTTAGGGGGACTGCCGACTGGTCCGTTATCACCGAGATGAAAAACCGGATCGATATACCGGTTATCGGCAACGGAGATATTGTAAAATCCGATGATGCTGTTGCCATGCTCAACACCACCGGCTGTGACGGGGTTATGATCGGAAGAATCGCCATCGGAAACCCGTGGATTTTCTCCCAAACCCTTGCACAGTTGCAGGGACAGCCCATTTTGCAGGTTGATCTTGCATCCCGTTTTGAAGTTATGGTACAATACCTCCGGTTGTCGGTTGAATATTCAGGGGAGAAACCCGCCTGCTATATGCTGCGCAGCCGACTGGGCTGGTTTGTCAAAGGACTTCCCCACAGCAGTAATTTCCGTGAATCCATTAAACATATTTCATTCGAAGCTGAAGCCCTGGAACTTATCGACGCCTATAGGCATAAACTTATGCAGTAAGTGCACCAGGATGTTTCGACACTGTCTGCCGGCCATAAAAAAGGGTTTATCATGAACGGATTACTTTTTATTGATGACGAGGAAGGCGTGCGGCGATCTATTGCCAGAGCACTTAAAAAAGCATCATATCAAATACATACTGTTGAGAACGGAGAAAAAGGCATCGAATTTATCAAAACGCATCTCCATGATGTGACAACGGTGATCTCCGATTACAAGATGCCCGGACTCGACGGCATGGAAACCCTTGCCGCCATTGGCGCCCTCAATCCGGAGGTCACGAGAATTCTCCTCACCGGCTACGCCACCATGGAAGCTGCGATCAATGCTACCAATGAGGGACTGGACGGATTTCTCACAAAACCGTTTGACAACTTTGAACTGCGGGCCAAAATCCATGGAATTATGGTGCACAAACACCTGCGGCAGTTTATTCCCGAACAGATTTACCAGGAAATCGACAATTCACCCGAAGCCCTGCTGCCGCGCTTCAATGAGGTGTCGGTCCTGTTTTCCGATATCCGCGGCTTCACCAGGATGTCCGGAACGGCGCCTCCGGAAAAAATAGCCGCCTTTTTAAACGGCCATTTTTTTTCGCCTATGGGAGAGATTGCATATGCGTTTAACGGCACCATGGACAAACATATTGGTGACAGTATCATGGTGGTTTTCGGCTCTCCCGTAACTCATGATGATGATGCCATGAGGGCTGTGGACTCAGCTATTGCCATGCAGATCAAGGCCCATCGCATAGATCAACGCCTGGCCTCAGAAGAGGGTCTGCGTCTCAAGGTGGGCATCGGCATTGCCACCGGAATTGTTTTTTCAGGCATTCTCGGTTCTTTGAGGAAAAAGGAATTTTCTTCGATTGGAATGGCGGTTAATATTGCATCCCGGCTTCAGGCTATGGCGGAGGCGGGGGAAATCCTGATCAGCGAAGAGACCTATTCAAAAATTGAGGGCAGGTTTGATGCCATGGCCCTGCCCCCTGTTAGGGTCAAGGGAATCGATGAACCGATGACCGTGTATAGGGTAAATTACCAGCATTCCTGAGCCGGAATTAAATTGAATCGGGAAAATGGCAAGTTTGTGGTATCGATCCGCTCTGCCTTTTCTATTAAGATCGATAGAATGTCTTGATTATTCAGTTTTCAATTATTCCCTCTGGACAGCGGATCACCTGGCCCTGACTACATCACCCTTTTTTACAGCGTCACCGTTAACCAGAATCGCTTCAGATGTTTCTGGAAAAACGGTGGTGATTCTGATTTTCCCACTCTTTATCCCCGGAATCATAAACTGCTGGCCTCCGGCACCCTTGATGGTCTCGGCACCTGAAAAAAGAGCAAGTTCATCTCCGACCTTCAATCCTGCCTGCTCACCGGCAGATAGTGTAATTTTGGCCCCATCGGTTGAAGACACAAACCCATGCCAGGCGCTGGCACTGATTATGTCACATATTTTATCGCCCATGATTGGTAAAATTTCTTCAACGGCCGCACTGATTGCCGGTGCATATGCCTTTTTGACCGAATCAAGGGCGTCCATCGCATCTATTTCTATTTTGTGTGAAAAAGTTTCATCCAGAAGTTTGGCCCCGGTTTCCATATCATAGACTTCCACTAAAATATGCACCTGAAGAAAACGGGTGGTATCCTTGAACCACAGGATGCCGTTTTTTTTTTCCGTAGATCCGATATCCATCAGCCTGCCGTCCACAATGGCCTCAAATCCATATTTGCGTCCTTTGGCAATCAGATCGAGAATATCTACTTTGCCATCGGCCATTTTCGGAAACCCGGATAATTCCACAGGATAGCCTTTATGCCCCTGTCTTAAAAGACGGAATTGGGGACATTCCTCTCGAAGAGCTGTGGCAAGACCCGTCTGTATACTCAATGCATAATTCCGGTCTGCAAGATTGGCCGCATCCTCAAACAGGGCAATGCCGATTTTTTTGGATAATTTCCCATCAGAGGATTTAAAATTTCTGACAATTTTTTTCGTTCCTTTTTTGGCATTGGAAACCATGGAGCAGCCTGAAGCCAAAAAGCTAAATGCCACCAAAAGGATAAATATTAAAGTACAGCGATAAAACACACCCCGTGTTTTGAAAAATTCAAAAGTCATTTTTTCCCCTGTAAGACGGTTGCGATTTAAAATACAATTTTAGCATATAAGCGTCAATTTCAAAACGTTTCCGTTTGGCCAACGCGGGAATTGGTCAAAAAGGGGCGGTTTGAAACCGGCGCATATCTTATTTTTTATTCTTCAGCAGGTTCTCAAGCTCGGCAAACGGTCTGTATCCGGAAGGCTGTCCTGATTCCAGACCCGGTACCGTATCCTCGCCATAGGCATCGGCCACTTCATCACGGGAGTGCTCGTTGTCGTGGCAGTAGATACACAAAAGTTCCCAGTTGCTGCCGTCGGGAGGATTGTTGTCGTGGTTGTGGTCCCTGTGGTGAACCGTGAGTTCCCGAAGTTTTTTGCCGCTGAAGTCACGCCCGCACCGCGCACAGATCCAAGGGTACATTTTAAGGGCCTTGGCCCTGTAAGTCTTTTCTTCCTGCTCCCGGTTGCGCCGCGCCTCGGCAACGATCCTGCTGTGGCTGTCGATATCTGATTGTTTATTATTTGATGGCATACATGTGTCCCGGGCTCACCCTCAGTCAACTTTTTCGGTTGCCAGGTATCTCGAAAAAGCCATGTTTTTATGGAGGCGGCTCTTGGTTAAAACAACAGGGCAGTCAGCATTCAGGATGACATATTGGGCTGTATTTCCAAAAACCAGTTTTCCCACCAGTGATGATCGGCTTGCACCGATGATAATCTCATCGATGTGATGTTCATTTGCGTACTGAATCAGGTCCTCCCCATGGCTCAACCCTCGGATCAACAGGGCCGTTTTACATGGGATACTCGCTTTTCCATAAAAGCGATCCGCATATTCCAGAACTTGTTCAGCCTCATGAATTTTTTTAGAATTCTTTTCGGCTTTTTTGTTTAAAGAAAAGACGACATTAACTTGAGCGCCAAAGGCTTTTGCATGCACTACGGCCAGATCCAACGCTGCCTTGCCGGCTTTGGATCCGGTATACCCAACCAGAATTTTCATTTTGATCTCCTTTTATACAGAAAATTAAACAAACCGTATCCGCTGGTCGCTTTCCACGATGTTTCTGCCGTTGATTGCCCGGCCATTTATTTTTTAGATCAAAAGGATACCTGCCTTATTGTTGAAGCAATCGGCAACAGATTAAAAAATTTAAAAACAATTGTCAACAAACCGCTGTGAATACCGAGATTTCCGGCAGCATTGCAGCTCGAATCCTTAGCTTCTTTTAAAAAAAGTTATGTCCCCAAGGCGAGAAAAAGATCAAGGACGTCCGCAAAAAGAATAGAATTCGCCCATCCGGAAATGGGGCTTTTTGTTCAAGATCAAGGCATCTGAAAAATATAAACAGAGGCTTCCGTTTGATATTTCGAGGATGATTTTTTGAGTATCCCGCCGGTATTTGCTTCACCGTATTTCACAGTACATGACGAGGGAATTGGATAGAAAGGCCCTTTCCGGATGGGCAACAGGAAATATATTCGACTATCAGGCGGCGTAATTACTGCAATCTGTTTTCGGACCCACACGGTAAATCAGGGATAGCGCATATTCATTATCAATCCGTGTTGAAAAAAGGGCCGCACCTTGCACCTCCCGGCGGTGGTGATAAATCTTGCCGTTGATCACTTCAACTTGTTTCAAACTCTCATTAAAGCCCTTTTTTATATACTTCAGATAGGCTTCCTTGGCTGTCCAGTTTTCAAAAACCGCGGTATCGGAACATCGTTTCAGAATTGATTGTTCCCGGTCCGTAAAAGCCACTTTAAAAATGTGTTCAATGACAGAAGGATCTAATTTTTCGATATCGATGCCGATTTTAATGAAGCTGTCCCGGCTCAAGGCGCATGCCGCATAGTCTCCCGAATGGGATATGGAGATGGGCAGATCCGGGTATTCCGGCAGATAGGGGGCGCCATCCGGTTCATAATCAATGATAATATCGGAATAATGATTCGGCACAAAGCTGATGGAAGAAACCAATTTTTTTACTGCGAATCGCCCGCTCAGCCATTCGATCTGCTTTTTCAACGCCTTGAAACGATTCAGGGTTTTGATTTCGGTGGAGGAGAGAAAGGGGCGTCGAAACATATCCGGCTGAAAAACAATATTTTTCAAGACCTGATATTTTTCAACCGGAACATTGACAAGGTTTGTTTTGATAAAATCGGCAATCGCCATAAAACCGATCCGGATGTCAGTGCCCATGGAAACCTCGTTCCATAGGCCCTGAAAAGTCATCTGCTTTTGTAACACTTTTTATTACAACCCTTCAAATATTCGCTTAACCCATCCTCATTGCATTATTTTCGGTTTTGCAATTTTATAAAAAGACAGAGCAAAGCATACCACAATTATTCAATTTTTATTATCATTCCGGTTTATCCGGCATCAGGAGGCTTTTTTCAGGGCCGGCGAACTGATTTTATCGGTTATTCTGTTTTCCGGCGCCAGGCGGTCCACCTTAATCATTTCAAAATCTTCGATACGAATCAAAAGCATGCCGTCGATATCCACAAGATCGAGCTGATAGGTATTGGCCTTTGGGCCGTTATCGGTCTTTCGGGTAATACAGGTATATTCTTTGTTTTTTTGCAGCTTTCCGTAAAAATCCATCCGCCGGATACGGGCCGGCAAGACAATCTCATGGGTTGTCATGACTTCCAGCATACCGCCGGTCTGAAACATGGCATCTACAATTGGCACATCAGTGATAAACTCGGGTGCTGCATCGCCGGCAAAAAACGGCTTTTGACTGCTGTTGCGCACCCTGGAAATCAACACCTTCGGTTCAAAAGAAAGAATATCTTCAACCGTTCTGAACAATCCGTTCATAAACAGCCTGGACGGATGGTACAAAAGATTCTGGATATTACCGTCATATTGAACCGGGGTAAATTTGGGAATCCTGATCCCTACCTGTTCGGGCTTTTGCATGGAAAATTCGAAGACCCCCTGATAGTGGCGTTTGGGATCCCCCAGGGCGCTGCCTTCCTGGTTTTTAAACTGTGACGAGATGTTGCAGGCAAATCTGTGAGTATGCTCAACCTGCTGCATGGCTTTAATTAAGATCTCCTTTGGCCTGCCCTTAAGTAGTTTTATGCCATAAGGTATGGAAAATTCATGCATGGATATCAGACGACTGCCGTCCGGCGCCAGGGTCGAGGCCGCCTCAGCCATTGCCTCAATACCGGTTGCCCCGAGAAATATGGGTACATCCCGTCGGGAATGATCCAGCAGAAAAAGATCCCTTTTCAAGTCCAGTGTCCTGGCATATTGTGCCTGGACCGCGTTTTTGTCCTTCACCTGATCGATAAAGGGCCGACTGTGCTTAACTGCTGGCAGGTCCACGGCCTGAAACAAACCATCCGGATCAAAGTCAGTGTCTCTGCCGGTAAAAACCGCCTCTATCGATTCGGAATCATACAGTTCATCCATGAAAAACCGTACACCCCGGTCAAGAGGCAAAAACGCCAGTCCCCTTTGTTGCAGGACTTTTTTAACGGTTTCCTTTGTGGCCATGCCGGCACCGTCCCAGGCGGTCCAGTCAAAAACCTTATATGTTTTTTCCGGATGAAGTATTTTTTCCTGCAAAAGAATTTTGGCCAGCATATCATTGGCCCCGGTATAATCCACCTGGCCTTCGTTGCCGAATTTAGCGGTAACAGATGAAAAGGTTAGAAAAAAACGGTACGCTTTACCGTCAAGTGCCTGCAGCAGGTTGCGGGCACCGGTAATTTTGGTATCAAAGACCCGGTTAAAAGAATCCAGCGATTTTTTTCCGATAAATCGGCTCTCTTCCACACCGGCGGCATGAAGTACGCCGTCTATGGGTAAAATCGAGTCAATGGCCCGCAAAACAGCTTTTGTGTTAAGCACATCGACACAATGATACCGAATATCGATTCCCAGCGCCGAAAGCGCTGTGATATTGGCAATGACCTTCTTAAGTGCCATATTTTTTTGAACGGCCCGTTTTATTTCCACGGGTTTGGCGCCTTTCATCCGGGATTTCAAGCATCCGAAAATATATTGTTCGTCGGCATCTTCTCTCTTGAAATCCGCATCCAGCGCGTTTATGTCACTACGCCCGAAAATAATCGGACGGATTTGATATTCTGTTGCCAGGGCCTTTAAAATTTCAAAGGTGATCCCCCGGGCCCCTCCGGTAACCAGGATCGTATCACCCTTTTTGACCATGCTTCGACCCTGTTTGACCGCCTGCTCTATCAGAGACAGGGTGTATTTCCGACCATCTCTGTAACCGGTCTCCACGTGCCGGTCAGAGGTCATGAGTTCGGCCACATATTGATCGACAATGGATTCCACCTGCTCCAGAGGATTTGGAATGGAAAAATCCACGGCCTTGACCAAAGTACTTTTCAATTCCTTTTTCATGGTCTTGAGCATGCCGCCCAGGGCTGCAAATACCGGATGGATATTCCCGGGCGAATTCCCATAGGGAAATACAATCGATTCAAAGACCAGGGTTGAGATCAGTGTGCCCGAACGATCCAGCAGGGGCAGCAGGTACCTGACCATCAGGAAAAACGATTTTACGGATGCGGTGATTTCATGGATGTCCGTTGGGCCGCCGTCAAAGTATGCATTCAGCGGGTGCAGATGAATAAGCCCCTTGATTTCAGGGTGTTTTGCCCCAATAACCTGTATTTTTTCTTCCAGGTTCTTTAAATCGGAAAAATCAACCCGGATATCTGCCGATGTTTCACTGCCCATGGTCAAAACATGCCCGGAAAAAGACTTGATCCTGCGACTGATTGCATCGGCGAACCCGAAACGGTCCGGCGTTATGAGAAAAGTATGGTCCCTGAATATATTTTCCCGATTTTCGGACAGCGGAACCGCGTCTGCCTTAACAACAAAACGACAGACCCCTGAAGTCGAAATCGCCGGAACCTTTTCCGGTATGCTTGGGGGCGATGTTTCTGTTTGTGCATCCTTTCCAGCGGTCTTTTCCGCTTGATCTGCCACGGTTTTCTTATTTCCGGTTTCAGCCGCAATATAGTCTGCCAGGCGGGCGATGGTGTTCAGGTCTCTCAGCTTGAGGTCCTCGGGCACCGGCAGATTGAAATGGGTGGAAATTTTTCCGAACACCTCTACCTGCTTGACCGTGTCGATACCAAGGTCGGCCTCCAGATCAAGGTCGGCATCCAGCATATCTTCGGTGTACCCGGTCTGTTTGGCGATTATACCACGAATAATGGACAACTCCCTTAATGCGTCGTCGTCACCCTGCGCTTTAACGGCGCTTTCCGAATGACCCGCCTCAGGTGCATTGCTTTCGGTTTCAGCCGCAATATAGTCTGCCAGGCGGGCGATGGTGTTCAGGTCTCTCAGCTTGAGGTCCTCGGGCACCGGCAGATTGAAATGGGTGGAAATTTTTCCGAACACCTCTACCTGCTTGACCGTGTCGATACCAAGGTCGGCCTCCAGATCAAGGTCGGCATCCAGCATATCTTCGGTGTACCCGGTCTGTTTGGCAATGATATCCCGGATGGTAGACAAAATAACGGGTGCCCCTTCGGCACTTTGCGCTCTGGCAACGGGTTCCGCCTGATCTGCCCCGATTTTCGCATTTCCGACTGCAGCCGCAATATAGTCTGCCAGGCGGGCGATGGTGTTCAGGTCCCTCAGCTTGAGGTCCTCGGGCACCGGCAGTTTAAAATGAGCGGAAATTTTTCCGAACACCTCTACCTGCTTGACCGTGTCGATACCAAGGTCGGCTTCCAGATCAAGGTCGGCATCCAGCATATCTTCGGTGTACCCGGTCTGTTTGGCAATAATCGCCTGTATGCTTTTTATCAGCAACTCGGCGGTATCCTGCGCAACCGTGGAATTTCCAGGATTTTTTTCGGCGGCCGCTTCCGACAGAGGCGAAATCGGTTTTTTCCTTTCCGATGGTGCTATCGCCGGCAATGTTTCTTTCTCATCCGGGCCTTTACTCACATAAAGGGTATTGTTGTGCAATACCGGCATGGGATTGGTGTAACCGGATATTTTTTGCAGCCAGCGGGTATATGTCGCATTGTTCTCAATCCCTTTTTCAGCGACTCGTTTGATCAGCAAAAAAGCAAAATGAGACCCGAAGCCAGCCGAAAAATGCAGCCCGAAACGAAAGTCGCCCTTACTTCGGTGGAACAGTTTCAGATCTGCAAACTCGGGGGGCACTTTTTTCAAATTGGCAATCGGCGGCACCAGGCCCTTTTGCAGGGCCTTGACCAGGACGGCATCTTCAATGGCCGCCCCCAGTGTATGGCCTGTAAATCCCTTTGTATTGGTAATGGTAATATCCCGGCTCTCCCGGCCAAAGGTTTGTCTTAAAGCGGCAATTTCAGCATCCGCACTGCCGCCACGCGCCGGTGTATAGGTTTCATGGGACATAAAAATCATGGATTTCACCATCTTTTTTCGCTGTAGACCATGGCGTTTTTCCATACCGGTCATAAATCGCTGCATCGCACCGCCGATATGATCGACATCGATACGGGTGGCATGAAAGGCGCTGTTGCCGATATGGGTCCCCAGAATTTCCGCCTGCCCGTTCAAACCCCTCTCCTGGACACTATCTTCCCGTTCGATCACCATGGACACGGCTCCGCTGCCAAGGATCGTGCCGTTCCGCTCTGCGTCAAAAGGTTTGGCTGCATCGGCCACCACGTCCTTGACCGACGCCGCGCCCAGGGCCAAGAACCCGGACGCAACCCAGGGACTCTGAATTTCCGATGTTGCCGCCTCGCCGCCGATGACAATCACACGGTCGCAGCGGCCCGTACGAATCCAGTCTTCCGCCACACCCACGGCCTGGGTCGTGGAGGCGCAGGCCCCGCTCATCTGAATATTGGGCCCCTTGGCCTTGATTAATTGAGCAAAATGGGCCGATCCCAATGGTATGATGTCATAGAGCAGATTGCGGTCAAACTTGTACTTGCCATATTTTTTTCGCCTTTCCTTGATCTTGAAAAACCAGTCGGTTACCTGTTCCTTGGTCGTCTCGTCTGTGACTTCCGCCATCAGATGATAGTAGATGCTTTCCAGTTCTTTGTAGGGTTTGACATAAAATTTGTTGTAATAATAATTGTTCATCTTGGTAATCAATGTCTCAAATCCGGGGAAAAGAGAGGTCAGGATAATCCCGGTGGTGTGCTGCATCTCAGCGGGCAGGGCAAAACCATCGGGTATCTGGCTACCGTGGGAGGTCTTCCGATATTGCTGTACCAGCGGAATTCGGGCATCCTTTAGCGCTTCAATACCGGCGGCAATGGCCAGTGAAATTGTAATGTCATAATTATAATCGATTCCATATTCGGTCTTGAGATCAAAATAGCCAAGCTTTCCAGCCAGTTGAATCACATCCTTGGTGGAGGTGATATTGAGCAACCGGGCATTGCCGTCAGGCTCCTTGAAAACCCGGGTGATGTTCATGTCCAGAATTTTTTCCTTTTCCGAACGGCTTAACGGTTCGATAAAATTATTGCCGGCCAGAATTCGATCAAAATTATCATCGTTAAAGACCCGGTGGCCGGTACCGGGCAGGCCCACGGATACACCGGCAACGACGATTCGGCCGGTATTGAAATTAAATTTTTCAATGGCCTGCAAATTTGTTTCACGCTTTCTTTTTAAAAACTCGCGATACATCAATTTTTTCAGAGAAGCATCATTTTTGGTCAAAAATGCGTTAAATTCAGCATCATCCATCGAATCGATTTCTTTCTGCCCCGCACTTGTTTCCAAGACCGGGATCGATAGTTTTTCAAGTGACGGTTTGGGCTTTTTGAACATGGGCAACCGTTTTTGATCAATCAGATAATCGGCCAGGCGCTTTAACGATGCCGCTTGTCCCAGTTTGGGTTCCACGGCCGCCATACAGTGATGTGCACCAATGGATATATTCTTGAGCAGGTTGACGAGCAGTTTTCCCGGCCCGATTTCAACAAAATCGGTCAATTCCCCGGCATATGCCCCTTGAACGGACCTGATAAACTCCACCGGCGAGACGATCTGGCTGACCAGCAGCTCCTTGACGGCCTGTTCATCCTGAGGATAGGGCCGGGCCGTAACATTTGAAATCACCCGGGTATAATCTACGGATGTAAAGGGAAGATTTTTCAGATATTCTCCCAGTTGCCGGGCCGCTTCACCAAACAGCGGTGTATGAAAGGCCCCGGAAAGCGCCAGTTTTTTAAATAAAACACCCTTTTGTTTTAAAAATTGGCAGAATATTTCGATATTTCCGCTCCTGCCGGAAACGGCAGTCTGCTGTTCACTGTTTTTATTGGTTACATAGATTTCCCCGAGACCCGATTCAACGATAAGATCGGCGACATCAGAGGCCTTGCGGAACACCACCATAATTTTGCCGGGAAACTGCCGGGCCGCCGCCATCATCAGGTCCGCGCGTTTGATGACCAGCTTCATGGCTTTATCAAAATCAAGCATACCGGCACAGAAAAGAGCCGTGTATTCCCCCACACTGTGGCCGATATACGCATCCGGTTTAAATCCTTTTTCGTGCAAATATTGAAAAATGGCGGCCGAAGAAAGAAAAATCGCCGGCTGGGTATTGTCTGTCCGGTCAAGATCGCTGCTGTCGCCAAACATGATATCCAGCAGCGAATACCCACGCTTTTGGCGAAAGATGGCTTCCCCTTGATCCATGGTGCTGCGGATAGTTGCTTCACTTGTGTACAACTGCGTCATCATGCCGCCGTGCTGTGCCCCCTGACCGGAGAGCAGGGCCACAATTCCCCTGCCTTTCACCGTGCCGATATTGGCTCCAGCGGAGATGGCGGGGCCTGCCGGGGGTGCAAGCGGTTGCGCGGTCCTTTGGCTGAGTGCAGGAGCATCTGTTTTTTTAATACGTTTTTGTTGAACAGCGGTCACAGTCTCAGCAACATTGACCTGTATCTGCCCGGCCATGAGGTGGTCAGGCAGGGTAGACACCACCATATGGCCGTGAATGCCGCCGATGCCGTTGACATTCGCGGCAAAATGCAGCCTGTGTCTGCTGACCGTATCCACGATACTGCCGGCCGGCGTCAACACGGAGTCTTTGGCCACCAGGGATGTCTTATCCCTGTAACTGTTGTTGGGCAGCAGGGTTTTGTTTTGATTCATGAGCATTAGCTTGGTCAGCACTACGGCCGGGTTGGCCGCCTTGAAATAGCCGAACTCGGGTTTGATATTGCCAAAATAGAGCTTCTCCCTGAAGCTGGCTTCAACCGCCTGCTTTTCCATGGCGTCTAAAAAGGCATTGGATACACCGAATACATCCAGATGGGCCACCTGGTTTTTGTTTACCGGGATTTTGTGGTAGCAGTCATTTATGGCATCTTTATAGGCTCTCTCCGAAGGTGCCAGCAAATGACCGGGCACACTGGACTTAAACGACAGGCCGTTTATCTCTCCTAAAATCGGCATTTTATTTTTAACGGCATTTTTATAGGTGGTCAGCACCTGTATGGCAGCCCCTTCACCCATGATGTAACCGTCTGAGTTATTATCAAAGAACCGGCTTTCACCATTGGCCAGCAGACTCAGCCGTTTAAATGCAAGCATCACGGCAGGATACAGATTGGCATCGGCCCCGCCGGTAATAACATATTCATAATTCTTTGATTTCAACCCTTTTACGGCCAGATCAATGGCAATGGTGGAAGATGCACAG